>JBEKWZ010000130.1:0-7365 GCA_049512555.1 Candidatus Sulfotelmatobacter sp.
ATTCTCTGCTCCGACTACTCCGCAGCTTTTTCTGCCAACGTTCCTACGACGGCGATATTCGGTACCAGGTCCTGAGGCAGACCGTGCCGCTCCTGCAAGTACTCGGAGCTGTTGTACGAGAGCCAGACTTTTCCCTGGCCGTCTTGCCAAACCAGAATCTTCAGCGGGAGGTCGATGGCGACGCTGGGCGCAGCCAGCATGAGAGGAGTGCCACCTTTGGGATTGCCGAAGATCAGCAGCTTGGTGGGAGGCATTTTCATTCCCGCCTTTTCCGCCTCTCCGCTGTGATCAATCAGGGCGAACAGTGTGATTCCCTTCGATTGCAGGATGTTCTTGACCCTCTCCACCGTTTCGTCGACCGAGTGATTGCTGGGAACGTCAACCATGCCATTCTTTTTTTTCATCGAGTTTGCCGCCGATGCTGGTCTGCGGCACTCGGGAGCTGTGTTAGCTCCCGAATGCCGCTGCTTTGGACTGGTCGAGCCTGGCTGATGCGCGTTCCTGCTAGGCCGCTTTTGCTGCCGCGCCTTTCGCAGCCGTTTCGATAAGAGCGGCTACAGCGTGGGGCTGCGACACGTAGATGGCGTGGCTTCCTTTAACCTCGACGACCGTTGCACCTGCGCGCTTAGACATCGCCCGCTGAGCGTCAGGTGGAATCATCTTGTCTTCGGTAGTCAGCAAGTACCAGCTTGGCTTGGTTTTCCATGCCGGTTCGCTGATCGTGCCGCCGAGTGCTTCCAGGCCCCATGGGACCTGGGAATCGGCCATGAATGCGGCCGTCTCAGGCTCCACGTCTGCGGCAAAGGATGCAGGAAACTTCGCCTGGTCGAGAAATAGAAATCCATCCTGCGGCGGAAGAATCGGTGGCGCCGGGGCGCCTGGAGGTGGGTCTTTTATCAGCGAAGACACGGACTCACCCTTGTCGAGAGCGAAGGCGGCCACATAGACCAGCGCTGCGACCTTCGGATCGTTCCCGGCTTCGGTGATTACCGCGCCTCCATAGGAGTGGCCTACGAGGATCACCGGGCCGTCCTGATTAGCAATCGTCCGCTTGGTAACCGCAACATCGCCAGCCAGAGAGATGGTCGGATTCTGAACGATCGCGACGTTGTATCCGTCGCTCTTCAGAGTCTTGTAGACTCCCTCCCATCCTGACCCGTCAACGAAACCGCCGTGAACGAGAACAATATTCTTTATTGCCGTTCTATTTTGCTGCATTGGACTTCTCTCCTTAGTTGTGAATTTCTACAACCAAAACGTATTCGTATCCCGGTTTTCAAGCACCCTCAGAAACCACAGAATTCCACCTAGATTTTTCTGCAGGTGTAATCGGTTATTTTGGAAAAGTCAGAGTGGTGGAGATTCAGCCCAGGGCGGGCGTGAACCGGGCCCATCCCCTAAACGTGGCCGTCCTGCTTTCGAGGTGGTTTTGTCTTTCGGAACACGATGCGTCCGGGGACAACGACGGTCACATCGGTTCCGGAGGCAGGCGAGGTCGCAATCGTGAGGTGAGCCCCGATGCGAGCGGCACGTTCGCGCATTCCACGGAGTCCGAAATGTCCGTCCTTGCCCTGGCTGGCGATCGCGGGTTCGATGCCGACACCGTTATCTCGCACTCGTATGGTGAGGTCTTGCTCGTAGCGGAGCTCAACTTCTAATCGCGTGGCCCGCGAGTGCAGATAGGCGTTTCGAATGGCTTCATAGCCAATGCGATAGATTTCATCGCGAACGATGGGGTGCATATCGCGGGCAACGCCGACGACGGAAAGCGTGGCTTCCATAGAACCCGGGACTTGGCCGTTTTCCGTGGCCCGCCGAAAAGCGTCGGCGAGGTCGTTCCGCTGTGTGGTTGAAGTGCGGAGAGAGTTCAGCGCGGCGCGACCTTCCTGCATCGCTCGTTCGAGCCACATGGACAGCTGTTCCATGGCTCGACGCATGCGGACGGGATCGGTAGATGGGTCGAGCGCATCATCCGCGACCAGCTTGCTGCCTTGAATCGTCTGCAGGAAGGTGTCATGAAGATCACGCGCGATGCGAGTGCGTTCGGCCAGGCGCTCGTCGAAGCGGGCGCTGATGACTTTCGCAATCTGCCGCACCCGCAGGCGGTAAAACGCCCACACAGCTAAGATGACGATGACGGCACACAGAATCCGAAACCAGATCGTCTGGTACCAGGCAGGGGCCACGCTGAAGTCGAGAGTGGCCCCCGTTTCGTTCCAGACGCCGTCGTTGTTGCATGCGATGACCCGGAATCGATAATTTCCTGGACGAAGATCGCTGTAGAAAGCCTGGCGGCGAGTTCCTGGTTCCTGCCAGGCCGTATCCCGGGGCTCCAGTTTATAGCGGAAACGAACCTTCTGCGGAACCACGAAGCTCAACGCGGTGTACTGAATTTCGAGATCACGGGTAAGCGGAGGCAGATGAAGATCTTTGCGAATCGGATAGCTTCTGCGGTCGGCCACAACTTCTTCCACCTGCACCGGGGGCGGTTTTACATTCTCCTGCAAATGATCTGGATCCAGCACCTGCAAGATCTGGCCATTGACAAACCACAAGCGTCCATCGGGAGACCGAGTGGCTTGCGGCTTTAAGGGGGTCAACCCGGGTTGAACTCCGTCGGAGGCGTCCATCAATTTAAACTTTACTGCCCTGTCAGGATGCTCCCACCAATTGTCCAGTTCCGACTTTTCAATTGCGATGAGTCCGCATCGCGAGTACAGCCAGAGTGAGTCGCGGTCGTCCTTGACGAGGGCAAAGATTCCGTCGCAGGGGAGACCGTTCCGCGTGGTGAGATTTTTTCGCACGCCATCCTTCCAGCGGGCCAGTTCGTCGAGCGTGGTGCCCCAAACCGAGCCATCCGGTTCCACTAGAAGGTCGCGGATCTGCCGCCGGTTGCCTACTTCATTGGAAGGAACGGTTTGCGTTTTGCCGTCGTGGAATTCGACCAAGTCCCCGTCGACCAGCCCTAAAACAATCCCCCCACGTGGATTGGACGCAATCATGTAGGAGGTCGAGATCTGTTCGGACGTGAGCTCCTCCTGGACCTTGAAATCGCGAATCCGATCCAAGTGCGGTCCTGCGCGGACCCAAAGGTTGTGCTGAGTATCCTCGGTAATGGCAAAGATTATGCCGAGAGGGCTGCCGTCAGCGTGACGAACTGGTATGAATTCGCCGCGGTTGTAGGCCCACAGCCCGCTATCCACGCCGACCCAGAGCTGGCCGGCATGGTCTTCAAACACCGTGGTCACGTTGAGTCCTGGCAGGCCGTGTGCGGCCCGAATCGCAAAGAGCTGGCCCGCATGCAGAAAGTCCAAGGCCCGAAAGTTGCCGATCCATACCGTACCGTCGGGGGATGCGAGCACCGAACTGGCGCCGGCGGCGGACAAGCCTTCGCGCATGGAATAGCTCGCCACTTTCAAGTCGTGGAAGGTGTCGATGCCGCCCGAGGTCACGATCCACAAAGTGCCCTCGGCATCCTGATAGAAGCGTCCCACGGCATCGCCCGAAAGGCCATCCGCGCTTGCAAAGTGATCGACATCCTTGCCCTGAACGCGAAAGACGCCCTGCTTAGCAGTGCCAATCCACACGGAGTTATTGTGGTCGACGAACAGCGCCGTAACATCTGAATTCACGACCGGGATTTCAGGAAAGGCACGGCTGGTCCAGTTGCCGCGTTCAAACTGCTCCAGCTGAAAAACCTTGCTGGAGCGATCGATACTGGATCGATCGATACTGGATCGACCGACGCTGGATCGATCGATGCTGGATCGATCAATGACCGCCCAGACCGATCCGTCGGCAGCCGTGGCGACGTATCGCAACGAAGCGAACGTGTCGGGACGGGGCGAGGCACTCGCAAAATAGCTGGTGCAGGATCCCGGCTTCCAGCGACAGAGTTCAGAATAGCCGCCAACCCACAATTCGCCCGCACTGCCTTTGCTGAGTTGGGTGGCTAAGGCGAAGGGAATGCCGTCGCTGACGCCATAACACCGTGGTCGCTCATCCTTAATGCGGCACAAGGGACCGAGTTTGTCGGTCGGCTGCGTACGGACCATCCAGACGGAACCTTCGTCGTCTTCGACGATCGATTCAACGCGTCCGCTGAGTTCCGGATAGTTGGTCAGCTCGCCGTCTTTCCATCGGGAAATGCTGTATCCCGTGCCGATCCAGAGGCTGCCATCCCGTGTTCCGAGGAGAGAGTAGATTCGAGAGTCGAGCAAGCGCTTGCCCGCTGGCGGGTTCCACGTGGTGAAGCTAACGCCATCGAAGCGTACCAGGCCGATGTTGGTTCCAATCCACAGATATCCGTCGGTAGTTTGGGTAATGACAATCGGGGAACCGTTAAAGACTCCATCCTGGGTTCGCCAAGCGGCGTGGGCGTACTGAGAGATGCGCTGGTTCGGGTCGACGGCCCAAGCTGAACTCAATGCGAGAAACACCAATAGAAAGGAGAGTGAAAGTGATCGCGGAATGTTCGACTTCTCGGCCCCGGTAACTGAATCGGCACACATTTCAAGTGCGCTCACGTCGAATCCTCACCTCACCGAAGACGCATGGATCTCGCATGCCGCAGAACTGTGAACCTTCCAACACGGCCCAAGACCGACACCAAATGAGCACATTGCAAACTTGTTCCACCTTACATGGCAGGTAGCGATCGCGACACATGACGATCTACAGTTGTCGTCCTGCAGTTTTCTACAGGTTGCGGCCATCAAGCTCAGATCTGAAGCAGGCCGCGCCGTACGGCAATGGTGACCGCATGGGTCCGGTCATTAGCTCCCAGTTTGTCGACGAGGTTTTTGATATGGAAGTTGACGGTCGTCTCGGCGATTGCCAGTTGATCGGCGATTTGCTTGTTGCGATAGCCGTCGCGAATCAGGCGCAGAACGTCTAGTTCTCTCGTAGTTAGGTCGTCGTCCCCCATGTGTTCGGCAAGGCGCGCCGCAACGTCGGGGGGTACGTGCCGCCGACCAGCGTGCACCGACCGGATTACGCCTAGCAACTCGTTTTTCGGCATGCTTTTAAGGAGATAACCGGAGGCGCCCGCTCGCAAAGCACGATGGATTTCGCCGTCGCTGTCGGAGGTGGTGAGAATGATAATGCGGGCCTGGGGATACTCGCCCCGAATGGCGATCAGAGCGTCAGTACCGTTAGTTCCGGGCAGGCGCAGGTCCATCAATGTGATGTCAGGCCGGTGACGGCGAAATTCCGCCATGGCTTCGTCCGCATTGGATGCCTGCGCGACCAGAAGCATATCGGACTGCGATGCGATAATCGTGCTGAGTCCTTCGCGGAAGACCGGGTGATCCTCGACGCTCAGGATGCGAATCGGTTTAGGGTGGTCCATCCCCACTTCCCCAGTGTGCCAGTGCCCCAGTGCCCCAGTGCGGCCAATTGTAATCGATCATTCTGCTCTTTGATAAGGCCGACCTCGATAGGGCGGACCTCACTGCCAAGGAAAACCAAAAACTTAAATTCACATCGGGGCATTTCGATTTCGCGAACAACGAGCCACCGACGCCAGGGTCGAAATTCTCTGGTACACTGGCGCGCATGAACCCGACCAATCGGAGACAATTTCTTGGGCAGTGTGCGGGCACAACTGCAGCGGCCTGGCTTCTCCCTCAGCTTGCGCGCGCGGCGGGGAATTCTGCGCCGGCAGTTCAGTTTCCTACTGCCCCGCGGGACCGTGTGTCGGTAGCGGCGTATCCCTTTCGCGAATTTATCGTCGGCTGGAAGGGATGGGATGGCAAGACTCCCAGCACGGTGCCGTTGTCGCAGCAGATGGAATTGAAAGATTTCGCGGCGCACGTGGCGGAGAAGTTCAACATTCATCACATTGAGCCGTGGAGCCCGGTTTTTCCGTCGACCGATCCGAAATATCTGGAGCAGCTTCGGGCCGGGGTGGAGCGAGCCCATTCGTCAGTCGTGGACATTGCCGTCGATCAGGGGCATAGCCAGTATGCGATGGACAAGGCCGAGCGCGAACGAGCCGTGACCGGGAGCATGCAGTGGATCGACGTTGGGGCGGCGCTGGGTTCGCCCAGCATTCGGACTCACATCGATGGTGCGAAGGATTCCAAACCGGACGTAGGACGCGCGGCCGATACGCTCGCGAGAGTGACGGAATACGCGGCGAAGAAGAATGTTGTCGTGCATCTGGAGAATGACAATCCGGTCAGCGAAGATCCGTTTTTCATCGTGCAGGTGATTGAGAAGGTGAATAGCCCATGGCTGCGGGCGCTGCCGGATTTTGGCAACTCGCTGGCTGCCCACGATGAGGAATTCCAGGACCGGGCGATGGAGGCGATGTTCGCACACGCTTACGGAATCTGCCACGTGAAAGACGGCGAGTTGGATGACAACGGCAAGGCGTCGCATGTCGATTTGGCGAAGACTTTTGCGATCCTCAAGAAACATGGATACAAGGGATATTGTTCGATTGAGTACGATGCGCCGGGCGATCCTTATAAGCCGACGGCGGAACTGGTGGAAGAAACGGTGAAGTTCCTTTCATAGCGAGGACAGCAGATTCCTCGCTTCGCTCGGAATGACAGAATCGTTTAGGAGAACAGAATCGTTTAGGAGAATGGATGGCGGGACAAGGAATTCAGCGGCGTGCGGTGTTGAGGATTCTGGGGACGGCTGCGGCAGCGGCGCAGTTTCCGGGCTTCAGTAAGTGGGGATTCGCCTGCGGGCATATCGGCAATGCGGCATTGCAGATCAAGCCTGCCGTGTATCATCCGCAGTTTTTCACGGCGGCGGAGTATGCGACGGTCGAGCGGCTGACAGAGATCATTATTCCGAGTGATGAGAGTCCGGGCGCGAAAGATGCAGGAGTCGCGGAGTTCATTGATTTCATGGTGGCGAATGATCCTGAGCCGCAATATCCCTTTCGCATGGGACTGTCGTGGCTGAACGCGCGTGCCGAGGAAACGAGCGGGAAGCGGTTTGTAGAGCTGACGGCGGAGCAGCAGACTTCGCTGCTCGAACCGCTGGGGTTCAAAGAAAAGGCGCAGCCGGGCGAGGAGACGGGCGTGCAATTCTTCCGCCTGATGCGCGAGTTCACAGTGACCGGCTTTTATACCAGCGAAATCGGGTTCAAAGAACTGGATAATCCGGCGCTGAAGTTTTACGCCGAGTCGCCGGAGTGTCCGCACAAGGGCGACCCGGAGCACGCCCATCTTTCGCAGTCTCACTCCTGAGCACCATTAAGACCTGAAGAAACCATGACCAAACAAACCTACGATGTGATCGTGATTGGAACCGGCGCGGGCGGCGGGATGGCGATCAAGACGCTGTGCGAAGCGGGGTTGAAAGTGTGTGCCCTGAACGCAGGGCGCAGGCTTGATCCGGAAAAAG
>JBEKWZ010000131.1:0-7357 GCA_049512555.1 Candidatus Sulfotelmatobacter sp.
TCCTGAACGTAAACGGCGGCATGCTGATGGGATAGATTCTAAGAAATCTCAACCACAGAGGACACGGAGGTCCCCGAGGAAATGCAGGCCGAACAATCAAATCATCCGGCTTCCCCTGTGCCCCCTGCGGTAAAGGATTTTGCATTTGCGCAAGCCGAATCCCCAACCCAGATCGCACAAGTCCGCGAGCTCTTTCTCGAATATGCCCAGTCCCTCGGCTTCAGCCTGTGCTTTCAAAACTTCGACCAGGAACTCGCCAACCTACCCGGCGACTACGCTCCCCCGCAAGGCCGCCTTCTGCTCGCTTCCTTCGAAGAGCAGCTCGCCGGTTGCGTCGCGCTGCACCCGCTCGATCCCAGCATTTGCGAAATGAAGCGCCTCTATCTTCGTCCTCGATTCCGAGGCAAAGGATTAGGCCGCACCCTGGCCGATCGCATCATCGCCGAAGCTCGCCACATCGGCTACCGCAGCATGCGCCTCGACACGGTCGAGCCCGTCATGAAAGATGCCGTCGCGATGTACCGCAAGCTGGGCTTTAAGGAGATTCCGCCTTACTGTCCGAATCCGATGTCTGGCGTTGTATGCATGGAGCTACTGTTGTAATCTCGCCTGCGCTTCGGCCACAATGTCCCACGACAAATCACGGAAGGAATGCCGTCATGAGAAAAATCATTGCACTCTCGTTCGCAGTTCTGATTGCCGCCCTATCCGCCTTCGCCGCCGACGGCAAATCCGTCACCTACAAAAGCGGCGACGAAACCGTGCAGGGCATCCTCTACACACCGGCAGGCAAAGCCCCGTTCCCCGCGATCATCGTCATCCACGAATACTGGGGATTGAATGACTGGGTCAAAGAGCAAGCCTCAAAGTTATCCTACGAAGGCTATGTCACGCTCGCCATCGATCTCTATCGCGGCAAGGTCGCCACCACACCCGACATGGCTCACGAAATCATGCGCGGCGTCCCCGAAGACCGCGCCAAGCGCGACCTTCACGCCGCGTTCGAATTCCTCGCATCGCTGCCGACTGTAAAGCCAGACCGCATCGGCGCCATCGGCTGGTGCATGGGCGGAGGCTATTCGCTCGACGTCGCCCTGCAGGAACCGACCCTCGCCGCCGACGTGATCAACTACGGTCACCTCGCCACCGACCCTGATGCGATGAAAAAAATACACGCCCCCATTCTCGGCTTATTCGGTGCGCAGGATCATGGCATTACTCCCGACGACGTCCACAAGTTCGAGGCATCCATGAAACAACTCGGCAAGCAAGTCGACATCAAGATTTACGACGACGCTGGCCACGCCTTCGAAAATCCCAACAACAAAGACGGCTACCGCGCCGCCGATGCAGCCGATGCCTGGAAGCGCACCGTTGACTTTCTGGCGACGACTTTGAAGAAATAGCCGTGCACTTTGCGCTAGCCCGAAAGCGCCCGCCGGACGCCCGCTTTCGTCGAATGGATTACTTATACGCTGTACAATCTAACAGCTGTCACCTCGATAACCTCCGCTGGCTCGCATTCATTTTTCGTATGGCACCAATGTCCCCCGCATAGCACGAATTTCCCACTTGCCAGAAGGTACTGATCTGGTTACTATGGCGCACATCCTCACATGCTCCCAACCATGAATATCGGCGAGACCATCCGCAACTACCGGCTCCAGAAAGGTATGTCTCAAGGCGACATCGAAAAGCGGACCGGCCTGCTGCGCTGCTACCTGTCGCGCGTCGAAAACGGCCATACCATTCCGTCGCTCGATACGCTCTCAAAAATCGCCGGCGCCATGGAACTTCCGCTGTCGCAGTTTTTCGCCGAGCCCGGCCACAGCAACGGCTCCAAGGGATTGCCCCAGCTCTCTGACGACGAAGTCCGCTTCCTCAGCCAGATTCGCCGCTACTCCACCAGCCTGAACGACAGCGACCGCAAACTGGTGCTCGCCATGGTCAAAAAAATGGCGTCGAATGCAAAGTAGTGAGCTACGAGCCCCGAGCTGTGAGCTTCAAGCTTTTTTCGGACCGGCACACGCATAATTTCTGATCTGACCTGTTCGACCCAAAGTCGAACCAAAGTCGAACCGAAGCCCCCCGCTGGCGTGGACTTCAGCTTCGGGTCGCTCGAAGCTCATAGCTCGTAGCTCGAAGCTCCCTTACTTTCGTACCATGCCCCTCGGTGACCCATAGGCACCTCGCCCCCGCATCTCCTCCTCACTAAACTGTTCATGGAGACAAGTGTGACCACCGACGAGGAACTGAACGTTCTCGACTCGCAATTGCGCCGTCTGAAGATCGAGTACGAGATTTATTTCAGCAACCCGCAAAAGCGCCCTCCCACTGACGTTGAGTGGAAGGTGCTGAGCATGCTGCGCAAGTTCTCCGACGGCGGCCGCATGAACTTCTCCCAGCGTTACCGTTACAACGAAATGGCCCAGCGTTACGCCATTTACAGCGACCTGTGGCGCAAGAAGTCGCGTATCCGCGAAGAAGGCTATCGCCGCCCGCAAGACGCTCTGCTCTCGGTCCAGGGAGTTCGAGTCGCCGAAGACGAACACAAAGCGGCGCACCACCCGGTGTATGGAGTAAGTCATGCCGCGGCTGCGGCAGCCGCCGGCGCAGCCTCATCCCAAGCTTTCACCTTGCACAGCGTCGACCAGGCCGAGCGCGAGCAGGTCGAGCGCCTTTACAACACCCTGATCGCCGCCAAGAAAAAAGCCGGAGAAAATGTCTCCGGCAGCATCGACTCGTTCACCACGTTCGTGCAGAAGAAAACCGAACAGATCCGCAAACAGTATCACTGCGAAAACGTCGAATACTCCGTCGAAATCGCCAACGGCCACGTCAAACTCAAAGCCAAAGCCAAGACCTAACCCGCTCACCTCTCACTTACCGAGCAATATCGTCCCATCCGTCTGAATGATGTAGATCTTCTTGTCAAACGTGCCGACGTACTCCGGGATCGAGGGCTTCCGCGCTAGAACGTGAAACACGTCACTGTCTTCAGGAGTAAGGCTGAGCACGTGCGTATGATAACCAGAAACGCTGCCCTTCTTGACAGCGAAGTCCAGAATCGACTTGTGCATCTGCCTCTTCTCAACCATCGAATCGCCGTTCGCAGTGAAGGTATATCGCACGTCGCCTCCGAGCGGGTACACCCCATTTTCCGTCTGGGCCGGAAGCAGATAGACATAGAGCTGGCCTGTTTCAGAGGGGATGGCGTAGGCATTGTAAGGCCGGTTCACCGCGCCCAAATCTTTCAAAGCCGCTTCGAAGGCCTTAGCCGCATAGAAATAAAAATCGGTGTTCTCTAGTGGCGGGTCGTATTTCTTGTCCGTGAAGAAATCCGGTCGCGTGCCCTGGTTCGCTTGATACAGAATCAAGAACTTGTCGTGCGCATCGCTGAGGCGACCGAAGACAACAACCCATCCTGCATCAGTTTTCTTGGCGATGTAATTACGCGTGCTCCCCTCTACCGGCTTTAGGTCCTGAATCACATCGGTGGCGTGCCAAGCCGCAACGTCATATTCAGCCAGCATCTTTCCACGCGCCGTAATCGCCCGCAGATCTTCAGCCGTGGGCACCTTGTTTTCGTGCTCGGCCTTCTGGGCCAGCAGGAAAGAGCACGACGCGAGCAGGAGTAACGGCAAGGCCGTTCGTCGAGCCATCACAATCCTCCGACGTAAGCAATTCTACCGCCCAAGAAACCGGAAGATCGCAACTTGCGCTTTCACCATTCCTTCCGCTGATAATCGCGAAAGGCTGAGGACGGAATTCCCCCCAAGGATTCCACACCTCAGCCTTCAGCGCATTCGGCGTACTCACGAACAGCACGCGCGATATGCTCGGTGCACCCGAGATCTAATATTTCACAGCACTCCACCGATCCACCTATCCGCCGGAAAGGGAATTCTCACAAACCAGCACTGCCCCGTCGCTCAACTCGCGAAAGTGCACTTTGCCCTGTTCAATCCGGCGATATAAGGTCCGGGGAGAAACCCCAGCAACCTTTGCGGCCAGCTCCACCGGCAGCATGTTGACTTCGCGATTGCACCCAGGGCAGCGCTCCGTCACAGGCGGTTGCCCGCCACGGGTCACGGCGAGTTCGCGCCTTTGGATCGTGATCTCTACGCGCCTTCGCAACCCCATGCGTACCTCGCGTATGTCTTGCCCGCACCTTCCGGCAATGGTAAAGTCCTGTTCTCTGGCAGCCAGGTTGGGGCTCTTCGTCAAAGTCAGCACTTAACGGCAGCCGGGGTCGCGAAGTCCTCAAGCGCGCAGTCAAGAATTATCAATAGTTCTTATGACGCTCTAAGTGCTGGCAAATGAAGTCCTTATTTCATTTCGGGCCATTCACGCTGGATCCCAACAAACGCGTCCTGTTTCGCGGCGGCAAGCCCGTCGCCCTCACTCCCAAGGCCTTCGACGTTCTGTTATATCTCGCCCAGAACCCCAACCGGGTTATCTCCAAGGAAGAGCTGCTCAAAGTCGTCTGGGCCGGAAGCTTCGTCGAAGAAGGCAACCTCACCCAGAACGTCTTCCTCCTGCGCAAAGTGCTAGCTGAGGAGACGGGCGACACCGGACTCATCGTCACCGTCCCGAGAGTCGGATATCAATTTACCGCCGAGGTCGCAACCGCCATTGAAACCAGCCCCATCCCACTCGCTTCTCCCCGCAATCTCTTGGTTGAGGGCGTCCAGTCGACCACCCACATCGTCATCGAAGAAGAGATCGACGCTGACTCGGTCGCGCCTGCTAAAGCGCTCCCCGCCCCTCCCGCATCCGCCAACTGGCGCTGGTACGCCTTCGCCATTGTGCTCGCCCTGGCGGTCGCAGCGGTCTTTCGTCCCACGCTCCGGCCGCCCACCGTCACTCGCATCCGCCAGCTCACGCAGCTCGGCACTCTGGTGCATAACACGAAACTTCTTACCGACGGTCCCCGCATTTACTTCCGTGCGTGGGATGGCAAGGACCGCGCCCTGCGCTATGTGTCCCCGGAAGGTGGCGAAGTTTTTTCCGTGGACCGAGCCTTTCCGCAAATTGACGTTGACGATCTTTCCCCCAGCGGCTCCGAGTTCCTGGTGGTTAATCTGGCGGACAAACGCCGCGCTCCCAGTTCGGGCGATGACTTGCCCAGCGTGTGGCGCATTGCCGTGCCCTCGGGCTCGCCCCGCCCCGTCGGAGACCTGCGCGCCCGCGAGGTGGGGTGGGCTCCTGACGGTCGCACCATCGCTTGCGCCATCGGGTCCGACATTTATCTGGTCGAGCCCGACGGGACCAATGCTAGAAAACTAGCCACTCTGCCCGGCGAGCCGTTCTATCTGCTTTGGTCGCCCGACAGCCAACGCCTGCGCTTCTCGGTCGCCGATCCGCATCGCAACACCACGATTCTCTGGCAGGCCGACCTCGCCACCCACGCCGTTGCGCCCGTCTTACCAGACTCGATCACGTCCACTGGGGTTTTGCCCGGTGGTTGGACCCCGGACGGACGCTATTTCCTTTACACCGCTTCAGGCGACGGAACCAGAGACGTCTGGGCCATTCGCGAGAAGAAGGAACTGCTCCATCGCATCAATTCGCAGCCCGTCCAGATCACCGCCGGCCCCCTGACTTTCTACCTGCCGGCGCCCAGTAAAGACGGTAAGAGCATCTTCGCCGTCGGAGAGCAGTTGCGCGGCCAGCTAACGCGCTATGATTCTTCCGCTCACCAGTTCGTCGCCTACGCCAACGGCATTTCCGCAGACCACATCACCTTCTCCCGCGACGGCCAGTGGATGGCTTACGTAGAATTCCCCTCCAGCGTTCTCGTGCGCAGCCGCCTGGACGGCAGCGAGCGCCGCCAGTTGACCTTCTCCCCCATGCGCGCCCTGAGCCCGCAATGGTCTCCCGACGGAACCCAGATCGCTTTCCAGGGTTCCGCGCGAGCGGGCGCACACCCCAAGATCTACCTGATCTCGGCTAACGGAGGCCTCCCATCCTTAGCGACCCCCGAAGGCAGCGGCAGCGATCGCCAAACCTATCCCTCCTGGGCCGCCGACGGAACCTCGATCCTGTTTTCCGGCTCCAATGAAGCCCGCTCCGACCGCGCTCTCTACAATTTGGATTTGAAGTCCCGGCAGGTTTCCCGCCTGCCTGCGTCCAATCGCCTCTACTGGGGCCAGATCTCTCCCGACGGCCAGCACATCATCGCCCTGGAAGACCCGACGCACAAACTCATGCTCTACGACATGGCCACGCACAACATCCAAACTCTCGCCGAACTCGCCGACTACCCGCGCTGGTCCTCCGACG
The DNA here is from genome assembly GCA_049512555.1 of Candidatus Sulfotelmatobacter sp. GTDB lineage: Bacteria > Acidobacteriota > Terriglobia > Terriglobales > Acidobacteriaceae > Sulfotelmatobacter. The sequence continues at coordinate 6,286 of JBEKWZ010000131.1, forward strand.
GGCAGTACGTTTACTTCAGCACCATGTACTTCAGCGGCCCCGGCAAGAACGGCGGCGTCTATCGCCTGAAGCTTTCCAATAAATCAACCGAGACGGTGATGAGGTACCCGGACTTCCTGCTCACCGGGATCTTCGGCGTCTCCTACGGCGTCACACCCGACGGCGAAATCCTCACCCTACGCGACCTCAGCACCCGCGACCTCTACGCCCTCGATGTGGACCTCCCTTAAGATCTCCCGAGCGGCGTCATCCTGAGCGTAGCCGTTTTTCAGGCGGAGCGAAGGATCTCACCCTACTCACCCGCAGCTAAGAGCCCCCACAACCCGCTACCTAAATACTGATAGAATTTTCGGTCGCTCATTCATCCCCAACTCATCCGAGGCCCCGCATGTCTGCCCGCATTCAGCGCGCCATTCTCAGCGTCACCGACAAAACCGGACTCGTCGATTTCGCCCGCAAACTCTCCGCCCTCGGCATCGAACTCATCTCGACCGGAGGCACCGCCAAACTTCTGCGCGACTCCGGCATCTCTGTCAAAGACATCTCCGAACTCACCGGCTTCCCCGAAATGCTTGACGGCCGCGTCAAGACGCTTCACCCCAAGGTCCACGGCGGAATCCTGCATCGCCGCGAAGATCCCACGCACGTCGCCGCCGTCGCCGAACACGGCATCGCCCCTATCGACATGGTCGTGGTCAATCTCTACGCCTTCGAAAAAACCGCCGCCAAGACCGGTGTCGCCTTCGAAGAATTGATCGAGAACATCGACATCGGCGGCCCGTCGATGATCCGCTCCGCCGCCAAGAATTTTCACGACGTCGCCATCGTCACTTCGCCCTCTGACTACGATTCCATCGCTGAGGAAATGCAGCACGCGAACGGCAGCTTGTCCCTTGCCACCAAATGGGGTCTCGCGCAAAAAGCCTTCGCCACTACCGCAGCGTACGATTCCGCCATCGCCTCCACGCTCGAGCGCATCACCCCAGACTCTTTTCAACCGCAGTCCGAAACCGCGTTCCCGCCCACCCTGCGCCTCACGTTCCACAAAACACTCGACCTGCGCTACGGCGAA
>JBEKWZ010000132.1:0-7341 GCA_049512555.1 Candidatus Sulfotelmatobacter sp.
GGAAGTTTGCGCAGTGACTCGACCGTCGCCAGAGCGTCATTCCCTTTCTGCCCGCGAGCTTGCACGTCTGCCAGCTTCAGGCCGTAGTCGACGTTATCGGGAAACAGCGTGAACAGCGCGCGATAGACCTCGATCGCTTTCGGGTATTGATGATCGATATCGCGATAACGCCCTTCCACCACCAGCTTGTCTTCGCGAGAAAGATTGGTGGAGAGATCGTTGCCTTGCTGGGCTTCCTGGCGAGCTTTCTTGTCATAGCCCAGCCGCGACCAGGCTTCGGCCAGAGCGGAGTGAGCCAGCGAATACTTTGGGTCGGCCGCGATGGCGCGCTGCAGAAGGTCGCGAGCGTCGAGGGCATCGAACACGCGCAACCGGGCCAGGCCTTCGGAATAGAGGCGGGCGGCGTCACGGTTGGAAGGCAAGGAGCCGCGAACACTCACCGCGTCGACCGGAGAAACGGCTTCGACGCCAAGTTTTTCACGCAGCTGGGAACCGGCCTGAGTCACCATGTCGAACAGGTCGGCCTCGCCGCCAACTACGGCGACGTCGGCGATCGTCTCCCCGGCGACGGTATCCTGCAGGTGCAGGTCGAGTCGGATGCGGGTGCCAGACTTTTCGTCGAGAGCAGTGTAGGAGCCGAGAACGATCAGGTCGCTATCGAGATCTTTATGCAATCGTGCCAGCGTGTCTCGGGAAAGGCTGTCGGTGTCGGCCAGGGGAAGATCGAGTTTGGTGCGGGCGATGTCTTCGCCGGAAACCAGCCGCAGTTTCTCTCCGGCCTCCAGTTCGGTGCTGAGCATTTCCGCCAACGCCGTCGACAGCCATCCCTCTTCGGGACGGCGCGAGAGGTTACGGAAACCGAGAACGGCGACGGAACGGCGCGGTGGCAGGGATACCGTCGCAGGAACCGCCGCTGGGTTCGCCGAAGGCTGCGCTCGGTGAGATTGGAGCCACAGGTAATATCCCGCGACCAGCAGCGCGGGTACGACTAAGATCGCGACCAGAATCGTCTCCACCCGGCGCCGGGGGGCTGGCAAGGTCAGCGGCTGTTTCTCTTCGGTGGTAACGACGCTGGTCCGAATCGTCTGCTGCTGAATCAGAACGCCCGTTGAGCCCTGAACGTTTGAGCCCTGGACGGCGACGGCCGCAGCCTCAGTGACAGGCGGGCCGTTCGGGGCAATGACCTGCACCTGTGAAACAAACTGATACCCACGCCCTGGCAAGGTGACAATGTAGCTGTTGTTGCCCGGCTTCTCTTCGAGCGCCTTGCGCAGAACGGAGATGCTCTGCGCCAGACTGTGCTCGTCCACGTAGGTATCCGACCAGACATTCTTTAGCAGTTCGTCCCTGGTGAGAGCCCTTCCCGGGTTCTGGACAAGGTACAGCAGCAGATCGAAAGACCGATAGTTGACTGTGACAAGATCTTCTTCGCGCCGCAGGGTGCGTGCCCGGGCATCAATCTGAAACTTGCCGAATTGGAATATCTCCCCTGCTTTCATTGACATCGAGACATTTACGACTTTTGAGAACTTTTGAGAACGAATGATTGGCCTTTTTTTCGCGGCTGTCGCACTATTCGCGCCTAGTAGAGGGGGATGGTACGAAGCGACTTTACCAATGGTTGAGCCAGCGGGCAAGTGGTTTCCGCTCCGAGCAATCGACGGGCAACCAAGCCAGCCGCACGGTTCGGACCGAAGTTACGGTAGAGCGCCAGGGTACCACGGTGATCCTGGGGGATGTGGGGGCGGCGGGGTTCGAGATCTGCCCGCTATGCGGCAGCAAGCTGGCTCCAGAACAAGCGGAACAGGCTCGGCTTCGCCTTCCCCAGGGCCCGATTTCAGCCTGACCCGCACTGAGAGAAGATTCGATTCAAGGGGCGCCCCGAGTTGCACCACAGCCGCTGGCCGCTCAACCCGGATTTGCGGCGGCAAAGTGAACTCCCGGAGTCAGCGCAGAGAAATAAGCGATACCCAAGCTCCTCCAACGCAATACGAAATTCGCAGTGCAAAGTGACCTTGAGAGGAAAAAGAACACCGATGAAAAACTTGAAAATGCAATTCGCACTACTCCTGCTGTCGGCCCTGTGTTTGCTAACCGGCGCCTACGGGCAAGTTACTCTAGCCAACCACGTAAACGAGAAAGTCGCGAACGGCTCGGCGATCGTGATGAGCCCTTACGATCCCACGCAAAAGCTGCGTCTGGCGCTGGCTCTGCAGCCGCCGCACATGGCTGAAGAAGAGGAGTTCCTCGCAGAATTGGAAACCAAGGGCTCGCCCAACTTCCACAAGTTTCTAACCCCAGAGGAATGGAACACCCGGTTTGCGCCCTCCGCCGAAGACGAGCAGAAAGTCGTGGACTGGGCGACAAGCCAGGGCCTAACCGTGACCAGCCGCTTCGCCAACCGACTGGTAGTGGATGTGGAAGCTCCCGTCGAAGTGATCCAGAAGGCTTTCGGCGTGGTCATCAGTAACTATCAGGTGGGAAGCGAGGTCGAGTTTTCCAACGATCGCGACCCGGTCGTGCCTTCCGAACTGGGCGGAATCCTCTATTCCGTGGCAGGCCTCAACAGCATCGACAGGCTGCACGGGGGCATGCCCGAAGCCAGAAAGGCGAAAGGCGCGGATTACGTGGCGGGTCCGGTCTATGCCGAGGGCGTCTCCTCGCATGGGAACGGCGATTCCACCAAGAGCGCGGCCGCGGTTTACGCCGCTCGCTCCGCCGGTATGCCCTCACCGCGACCCGGCTTTACCAACGGCTATGCCGACCCTGGGGACATTTTCACTTCCGAAGCCTACAACTGGGATGGCCTGGAACGGTTTAGCCACTGCTGCAACGTGCATAACGACTCTACCGGCTCACCCGCCGTTTCCTCAATCGCCCTGGCCACCTACGCAGGTTTCAACGAAAGCGATGTAAACACGTTCTTCACGACGTATGGTTTTGCCTGGAATTGGACCCCATACAACATCGACGGCACCGGCACTCCGCCGTCGGAGTGCGTGGTAGGAACGTCAGGCTGCCCCAGCGTTGCAGTTGACGATGAAGCTACGCTGGACACGGAGTATTCAACGGCCTCATCGAACAGCTACGGTTCCTATCTCGATACCGCACACGTGTACATCTATGAAGGCGCCAACAATCTGGTCAGCACCTTCCTTGACTTGTACAACTTCATACTGACGGACGACCATGCGAAGGTCGTGTCTACCAGTTGGAGCGGAGCTGAGGTCACATCAGGAACTCTCTATACCGTATTTGAGGTGCCTGCTCACTCCATCTTCAACAGCATGACGGGACAGGGCTGGACGCTGATCGGAGACGCCGACGATCAGGGAACAACCGGCGACTGCGCTACGGTTTCGGTTAATTTCCCGGCCTCCGATAACAACTTTGTCGCCGCCGGCGGTACCGCCTTGATGTTGTACTCGAACGGAGATTGGGACTATGAGAACGCGTGGACGGGCGGCACGGCCAAGGGCAGTTGTGGCAAGAACGACGGCGGCGGAGGCGGCGGCGTAAGCAAGCTCTGGTCTCAGCCGTCATGGCAGAGCAGATATCCCGCTCTGGCCGCGCTCGGCACCATGCGCCTGGAACCCGACCTCGCACTCAACGCTGGCGGCATCGGGCAGAACTACTATTACAACGGGAAGCTGAGCGCCGTGGGCGGCACCAGCATCGTCGCTCCTGAGCTGGCTGGATTCTTTGCCCAGGAGAACACCTACCTCAACTTCATCGGCCCCATTTGCGGCAGCGCGGGCACCGATAACTGCACTCCGGTCGGCAATCCCAATCCGTTTATCTATTATGACGGCGGGTCGGGCGCGCCTCACGATCCCTTCTACGACATCACCAAGGGCTGCACATCCAACGACATCACCGCTAAGAACAAACTCACGCCATGGTGCGCCGGAACTGGCTTTGACCTGGCTACCGGCTGGGGCTCAGCCAATATGATGCAGCTGGCATGGGGCATCAACTGGGAATTGATTCCAGCTTATGGCAACCCCTCGGTCGCTTTCTCGGGGCCGGCAACAAGCGCCTGGTACAACTCTAACCAGCAAGTGGATTGGACCGTCTCCGACGCCGGCAGCAGCGGTTTACCCGCACCTGGCGTAGCTGGGTTCACGCAGGGTTGGGACTCCATTCCTGCCGATCCCTATAGCGAACCTCACGGCGGCACCGGTAACTCTTTCTACAGCGGTCCGGAATACGCGTTCCACACCACGGGCTGCCTCTCGTTTGTAGCGGGGGGATGCGTGGGTGGCGTCAGCCAGGGTTGCCACACCGTCAAGGTGGAAGCCTGGGATAACGAGGGCCGCACCATCACTTCAACCTACGGGCCACTTTGCTATGACACGGTTGCTCCGGTCGCCACTGCAAGCGTAAGCGGCACAAAGGTCGGTGCGGAATACGAGAACCTGGCGCAAGTCACGATCACTGCGACCGACTCCGGATATCCCTCTACAGGGAGCGGCGTCGCGAACATCTATTACCAGGCCAACGGTGGACCACTGACAGCGTATTCCGTGCCTTTCCTGCTGGGAAAGAACGGGGTCAACACAGTCTCGTATTTCGCTGTTGATGTCGCCGGCAACGCCGAGAGCAGCAAGGCGATCAGCTTCGGGATCACCAACACAACCAGCACGACCATCACGGCGTCCCCGAACCCAGTGGGTTCGGGGAAAGCGGTAAAGTTCACGGCAAGTGTGTCGGCGACTTCGGGCACACCGACGGGAAGCGTCACCTTTAAGGATGGCGCGACCGTGCTGGGCACGACCGCTCTGTCGGGCGGGCTGGCGAACTTCTCGACTGCGAAGCTCGCGAGCGGCAGCCACTCGATCACCGCTTCGTTCGTGGGATCCACTTACTTCATTGCAAGCGCGTCGAGTGCTCTGACCGAAGTGGTGGAAAACGGAACGACCACAGTTGTAACTTCTTCTGCGAACCCGTCGGTGTACGGCCAAGCCGTCACGCTCACGGCGACCATCTCGCACGGGACGACCATACCCACCGGCACCGTGACGTTTAAAGCTGGGACTACCGTCCTCGCCACCGTCGCGGTCAGCAGCTCCGGCACCGGGACGTATACTTCCTCAGCGTTTACCGTCGCGACGCACCCGATCACCGCCGTCTACAGCGGCGATTCGAACTACGTTGGCAGCACCTCGGCCGCGTTTTCACAAGTGGTGGAGAAGGCCGCTACGACGACCTCGTTAGCATCCTCCTTGAATCCATCCACGTTCGGTCAGTCAGTTACGCTCACTGCAACGGTGAGTGCCGTAGGCCCGGGATCAGGTACTCCCGCGGGTACGGTGCAGTTCTATGACGGGACGACGTTGCTGGGGTCGCACGGACTCACGAGTGGAGTTGCGGCCTTGGTTACGACGAAACTCGCCACTGGAACTGACAGCATCACTGCCGTGTATGTGGCCAGTGCCGACTACCTCACCAGCACGTCGAGCGCGTTATCCCAGGTAGTGGACAAGGCGAATACTAAAACCACGCTGGCAGCCTCGCCCAATCCAGCTACTTCGGGTGCGACGGTTACATTCACCGCAACAGTGAGTGTCGTAGCTCCGGGCACCGGGACGCCAACCGGAACGGTCACGTTCATGGACGGCGCCACGGAGCTGGGTACTGGGACGGTCAACAGCAGCAAGAAGGCAACGTTTGCTACCGCCTCGCTGGCGGAGGGAACACACTCGATCACCGCAGTATACGGCGGCGACTTGAACTTCAACGCCGACACGTCGGGCACAGTGTCGGAGAAGGTGAACCCGTAAGCAATCCGTCCCACGCTTCGGGGGAGGCGTGGGACGGAAAAATCGATAGACAGGCCGATTAGAGAAACTTTCTGCAGGCTGGCGCCACCATTGTCGCTGATGACAGCGGTGGCGCTAGCCTCATCTTTCCAGCGGACGGAACATCACGGGGATCGTGCCGAATTCCTCGCGCCGTATTTCAATTCCGCACGCGTTGGTCTGAGTCCAGTACTGCACACCCTTAAATGCCAGAGTTGAGCTAGCGCGACTGCAGACAGCTCCCGCACTGCGACCTTCTTCCGGTAGACTTTGTTGATCCAAACGAAGGATGCCAACTTGCTCACACTAAAGTCGCGTTCTCACTTTCGTGCGGTCACGCTGTTTCTCTTCTCCTCGCTGGCTGCGTCCGCGATTGGCCAGTCGGTTTCTCCGGAACTTTTCAGCGGACTCAAATGGCGCCTGATTGGGCCATTCCGCGGCGGGCGTGTGGTCGCCGTGGCTGGCGTGCCTGGCGACGCTACTACTTTTTACTTTGGCGGGGTGAACGGCGGCATCTGGAAAACCACCGATGCCGGAACAGTCTGGACCCCGATATTTGACGGTCAACCGATCGGTTCTATCGGGGCGCTCGCGGTGGCGCCGTCCGACTCCAAAGTTATCTATGCCGGAACCGGTGAGTCCGACATTCGTTCGGATTTGTCCTCCGGCAACGGCATCTATAAATCTTCTGATGGCGGCTCTACCTGGACGCACCTCGGCCTGGATGATACCCGTCAGATCAGCCGGATCGTGGTTGATCCGCAGAATCCGGATGTGGTTTACGTCGGGGCGCTTGGTTACGCTTACGGTCCGAATGAACAACGCGGTGTCTACAAATCCGTCGATGGAGGAGCGCATTGGAGCAAGGTCCTCGACACAGGACGCGAAGTCGGCATTTCAGATTTGGCGATCTGCTCTGGCAATCCGCAAATTTTGTTTGCCGGCGCATGGAATAGCCATCGTCCGCCGTGGAGCACCTATGCTCCCATCGATGGGCCCGGAGGCGGTGTCTATCGCTCGCAGGATGCGGGCAAGACGTGGTCGCGCCTCGACGGCAATGGATTGCCCGACGGAGATTGGGGACGCGTTGGCGTTGATGTGGCCTCAGACGGCAAGCGCGTGTACGCACTGATTCAGGCCAAGAAAGCTGGCCTCTACCGCTCCGATGACGGCGGCACAACCTGGGTGCTGGAGAATTCGGACCCGCGTCTTACCAGTCGCGCCTGGTACTTCAGCGGCATCACCATCGATCCACATAATGCGGATGTCCTCTATATGCCGAATGTCGCTCTGTATCGGTCAGAAGACGGAGGGAAGACGATTTCAATCGTGCGCGGTGCGCCGGGCGGGGATGATTACCATCAACTCTGGATCGATCCCAGGAATTCCTCCAGCATGATTCTCGGGACTGATCAGGGCGCCACCGTCAGCTTGAATCGCGGCCTGACTTGGAGCACGTGGTACAACCAGCCCACGGCGCAGCTTTATCACGTGATCACCGACAACCAGTTTCCTTATGTCGTTTACGGAGCGCAACAAG
>JBEKWZ010000133.1:0-7293 GCA_049512555.1 Candidatus Sulfotelmatobacter sp.
CTTTCTTGCGGATATGGGACGCATGGCTCGAGCACGCCAATGACGGTTGCAGAGCGATCTCCGACGCTGCCTAGGCGAACAGTTTTGCCGATAACCGAAGGATCCTTGTGAAGAGCGTTCGTCCAGAAACGGTAAGTGAGAACGACGACGCCGGCGGCATTCGGACCGTCGTCTTGAGGTCCGATCAGGCGACCGAGCACGGGACGAAGGCCCATCACGTCGAAATACGTGCCGCTGACGACGCCACCTTGAATTGAACGAGGCTCGCCGAGACCGATCATGGTGAAGTCCATGGCGGAGAAGTCGCCAAACGCGCTCAGGGTTTTCACGCTTGCGCGCAAGTCCTGGATCTCGGGTACCGAAAAGGTAGAGTTTTCGTCGCGGATGCCGGGGGCGCTCTGCCGGATATAGATCAGCCGGTCCTCGCCGCGATTGACCAGTGGCTTGAGCAGCACTCCGCGCACGAGAGTGAAAATGGCAGCGTTCGCGCCAATGCCGAGCGCCAGCGTGAGAACCACTGCGACCGCCAGCCCTGGAGTCCGAATTAACGAGTGAGCGGCAACTCTCAGATCGCGAACGAATGACATGTTCTTACCCCTCCCAGCCGAGCTAGCAGCATCACTCCTGCCAAAACTAAGCGACACATTGTAAACGACTTAATGCGCGATTAGTTAGTCCTGGCTGTCCATTTCAGGACACCGCTATGGCAAATCCGGACACTAAAACTCGAGCCTGGACGATCATCTGATGCGGTGCGATGAGTCAGATGCCCAGCTTTCCGCGCAACGGCCTGTAGAAGAATACAGGGCGAATACTGTCCCGTTTGAGGTAGCTGTAAAGCGTGAGCCCCCTCATGATTTTTGCGGCATCGAATTCAATGGAGGAACCCTTATGAAACACTTCACATTGTTCTTGGTTGGAGTTGCGGCAATGGCCGGCCTTGTCACGCTCGTTGCCGCTGCACGGGTACACGCGGACGCAGAACCCTCCGCGCCCTACGTTACCGAGATCCCTCAGGGCTACCGCGACTGGAAGTGGATTTCCTCGGCCCATGAAGCCGGAAACCTCAACAGTTTAGGCGCCCTCCTGGGCAACGACGTAGCGTTCAAGGCTTTCCGGGAGGGCAAGCTTCCGTACCCAGATGGCACGATCCTTGCCGCTTTGCATTACCGTAACGTCCCGTCAGATGAAAACAATAAGATCTTTGGCCAGGTCCAATCTTTCGTTCCCGGGGCCCCTACGAACATTCAGTTTATGGTGAAGGACTCCAAAAAGTACGCCGCAACCGGCGGCTGGGGATTCGGTCACTTCGCGGACGGCAAGGCCGGCGACGCGGCGTTTATGAAAAGCTGCTTCCCCTGCCACGAGAAGACCAAAGCGACCGACCTGGTCTTTACGCGTTATGCACCCTAATGCCGGAGACTAGAGCGGAAAGGAATGAGGCGATGGCCGCCCACAAATCAAACCGAGTTGCGTCCTCGGAATGATTGGCGTGACATCGCGATTTCACTCACTCACTGCGACAGCGAAGCGTCAGTGGGCCTAGCCTCTTTGCCCTCAATTAGCGAAACATCCCCATGACCCTCACTGATTCAATGGGATCGGCAGCGCTAAGAGCGGGGCAGTCCGCGTCGCCTCAACCGCTGAAATCGGCCTGGCGCTGAGGCGGGAGTGGAAACAGTACCAGCCCCTCCGTGATCTCCCAAGTATCAGGAACCCAGAGCATACTGGATGCCAGTGACTCAAATCGTCCAAGCCAAGCCAGGAAAGCGCTCTCAGCGGCTGCAGTTGGCCAATTCCATCCCCATTGTCCTTCGCCACCAGGACGGCCACCGCATCCCCGGGAAGTTGCAGTGCGTTTCCCTGACCGGCGGCCTGGTTGGACTGGCCTCGCTCCTTCCGCCAGGGGCAATGGTCAAGGTGATATTTGTTACTCCCAAGGGGCCGGTGACCGCGACGGCAGAGATGCTGCGCCCTGTTTCCTGGACGGAACAGCCATTCCGCTTCGCCGCACTCCCCGACTCGGGTCAGCACCGGCTGCGTGCTGTGATCGATATGGTTTACGGACCCACAGAATAACGTAACTGTAGAACTTAACTGTTGAAACATCCCCATAGCAGGTTCTTGATGCCATCCGGAGTCTTGAGGTCCCCGTACTCGGGAATATTGACCATGGTCGCGATTCGAGGCCTGGGGAACGAGCCGAAGCTGATCGACAACGGATGAGACGATTAGCGACACTTCTTAAAGAGGGGAAAGCCCCTTCCCGCAAAGTACGCGAGAAATGGGGCATCCGTTTTGCCTCTAACTTCGCGGTTTTCTGTTGGCTCTTAGACGAAGACCTCGCCGGGTAGGGCTGTCAGGGTGCGAGAGGCCAGGGTATTTTGGACGGAGCGGCGGGGCTGGGTTGCGCCCCCGGGGTCCATTTGCATGCGTTCGATGCGTAATTTCAGCGTGCGCTCGATGTTGCGAAGTTCGACGATTTCGACTCCAGCGGCCAAGGTAGTAGCGCGGCCGGTTAATCCGGCGCGTCCGGTGCGGCCGACGCGGTGAATGAAGTCTTCCGCCATCTTGGGCAAGTCATAGTTGATCACGTGGGCGACGTCGTCACAATGCAGGCCGCGAGAGGCGATGTCGGTCGCGACCAGCACCTGGAAGCGGCCTTCCTGAAACCCGCTGAGAGCGCCGTTGCGCTGCGACTGCGAGCGATCGCCGTGAATCATGGTGGCGGTGAAGCCATCGCGAGCCAGTTCCTGGGCGAGGCGTTGAGCGCCGCGCTTGGTGCGGGTGAAGATTAGGGTCTGACCTTTTTCGTTGTAGAGGAGCTGGCGGAGAACGTCGAGCTTTTCGCCGGGACGGACTTCGTAGGCTTTGAGTTCCACGCTTTCGGCGGGCTTCAGGACCGAGCCCAGAGCGACGCGGACGGGATCGCGCATGTATTCATGCACGAGTCCGGCGACGGATGCTTCGAGCGTGGCCGAGAAACACAGGGTCTGGCGGGTCTTCGGCAACAGCGCCAGAATGCGGCGGATGGCCGGAAGGAATCCCATGTCGAGCATGCGGTCGGCTTCGTCGAGCACGAGCAGCTTGATGTGACGCAGGTCGGCGAAGCGGCGGTCGGTAAGATCCTGCAGGCGCCCGGGAGTTGCGATGATGAGAGATGAGCCGCGCAGGCCCTGAATTTGAGCTTTCTCAGACACGCCGCCGATTACGAGCGAGGCCCGGGGCATATTCCGGGAGCGCAGGCCCTCATACACCTCGTGAACCTGCATGGCCAGCTCGCGCGTGGGCAAAAGCACCAGAGCGCGGGCCTGGGCCGCGGGTTCGTTACGAAGCATTTCGATGACCGGGATGAGGAAGGCGAGAGTTTTGCCGGTTCCGGTCTGGGCGGTGCCGATGACATCTTTGCCTTCGAGAGCGGGCTGGATGGCGCGCTCCTGGATCGGCGTTAAGGTGATGAATTGAGCTGCCGCTAACTTTTGCTGCAAGGGCGCAGACAAGGGCAGTTCTGTAAATGTGGTCATTCTAGGTTATTTCTTTCTGGAGGGGCCTGGTGCTCATATCGACGTGATTTACACGTCTATACACGAATACACGGGAAGCGTTCATGCCGCTCGCATTCAATTTTGGATTTGGCGCTGGAACTAAACGGCGGGCAGGAAAGGCGGAGATGAATCTGATCCAACGAGGAACATCCAACGAGGACCACCGCGTCACGAGCAAACCGTGGAAAAAGCGTCAACGACAGTATAGCACAGAGCGCCGGCAGGGACAGTGACGATGGTAACGGTGCGGGGGCTGGCCTGATGCTAAAACATATTGTGCGTCGATTAATCTTGAGCGAGTGGGAATGCAATCATCCGGGTTCCCTTGTTGGGACAGGTACCTGCAAAGAAAGATCGCTAAGTAAGCTGTCCTAGATTAGAATTGACGTTCCCGTACTCCAAACAATTGCGAATGGCCGAAACAAAACTCTCTTGCTTCTGGCATGGACCGGACCTTGGCCGGGATACACGGGCCGCGGTTTCGCTACACGGTCACACCAACCGCTCCAAAGAAAGCCTTCGTTTCATACCGGAGCTGGCCCGCAAGGGTCCAATGCTGCATGAAGCCCTGGAAAAGCAGTGCAAGAAAGCCAGGTTCCAGGTGGATTTCTCGCGAGCGTACTGGACTCCGCCGCTGAGCCCGAAACTAGCTTATGAGACGGAAAGAAATCAGATCGAGAACACGCTCGGGTTGAAGAGCCTGGTTTCGCTCACTGATCACGACAACATTGAGGCGCCGCTGATGCTGCGCTCGGAGCGGGAAACGGCGAAGACGCCGATCTCGCTGGAGTGGAGCGTTCCGTTCCAGGGAACGATTTTTCATCTTGGCGTGCATAATCTGCCGAGCGGGCAGGCGCAGGCCATTATGGACGAGCTGGCCGAGTATACCCAGAACCCGAGCGACCAGCGTGTGTGTGAGTTGCTGGCCATGCTGGATGAGTTGCCCGGCGTCCTGGTGGTCTTCAATCATCCGCTGTGGACGCAGACTTGCGTGGGAGTGCATCGCGACGGCCAGGTTCTCGATCGATTCTTGAGCCGCGCGGCGCATTTTCTGCATGCATTTGAAATCAACGCCACACGCAGTACCAAGGAAAACAATCGAGTGGCGGAACTGGCTGAGCAGTGGCGCCGCCCGCTGGTTTCAGGCGGCGACCGGCACGGGTGCGCGGCCAGCGGAGCGCTGAACTTAACTCGCGCCGAAACGTTTTGCGAGTTTGTCTCCGAAGTTCGGCTGGACCAGCGCAGCCATGTGCTCCTGATGCCGCAATATACCGAACCGGTCACGATCCGCACCACGCGGACGCTTCTCGATGTGATTCGCAACTACCCGGAAAATCCGGCCGGGTCGCGGCGGTGGGATGAGCGCATTTTTCATCCGGATGGGACCGGCGGCCCAGACCGCCCGGTTTCTTCGCTGTGGAAGGCTCCGCCCGCGTTTCTGGAGCAGATTTTGTCCGGCATCCGGTTGCTGGAAAACGCGACCGTGCAACGCGGGATGCAGCGCCTTTTCCGGACAGAGGTTTCGGACCAGCCGCGCGAGCTTGCTCCAGAAATCATTTCGGCAGAAGAAGTGGTTTCGTCTGAGGCGCTGTCGTGAAGAAAGAAAGTGCGCGAGTCGCGTATTTTCCCTGCGTCTATCATGAAATAGACGGTGTGGCCCAGACCAGCCGGCACTTCGAAGCCTTCGCCCTCCGCCAGCAGAGACCGTTCCTGATGGTGCATGCGGGCCCGCAGCATGAGGTTGTGACCTCAGGGCCGGTCACGCGAGTGCAGTTCGAGCGCGGTCCAGTAAAGTTTCCGCTCGATCGGGCGCACGATTACGATCTGCTCTTCCTGCGACATTATCGAAAACTGGAACCGATGTTGCGGGAATTTCGCCCCGACGTGGTGCAAATCACGGGACCGAGCGATGTGGGCACGCTGGGGGCGTACGTTGCCTACAAGATGAAGATTCCGCTGGCGGCATCGTGGCAAACCAATGTCCACCAGTTCGCGCGGCGGCGCATGGCGGCGGCGGTGTCGTTTCTTCCCGAAGCGTTGGCTGGAAGAGTGGCGGAGATGACGGAACGGTTGAGTTTTCGGGCGACGGCGCGGTTTTATAAAATTCCGCGGCTGCTGTTTGCGCCCAACGCGGAGATGATTCGCGTGCTGGAGACGGCGACGGGCAAGCCTTGCTACCTGATGTCGCATGCCGTAGACACGACGGTTTTCAGCCCGGAAAATCGCGACCGGAAAGCGGGACCATTCCAGATCGGTTATGTGGGGCGGCTTACGCCGGAAAAGAGCGTGCGCACGCTGGCGCGGCTGGAGCAGGCTTTGCTGGAACGGGGATATCGAGATTTTCATTTTGTGATCGTCGGGGAAGGCGCGGATCAGGAATGGCTGCGGCGGAATATGCGGCAGGCGGAGTTCACGGGCGTGCTGACCGGAGCTGAGCTGGCCCGCACATTCGCGAACTTCGATATGCTCGCCTTTCCGTCGGAGACCGATACGTTTGGGCTGGTGGTGCTGGAGGCGTTTGCTTCGGGAGTGCCGGCGGTGGTGACGGATCGCGGCGGTCCGCAGTTTACGGTGCGCCACGGGAACTCCGGTTATGTCGCGCGCGATTTTGATGAGTTTGTCGCCTACACGGCGGCGCTGATGTCGCAGCCCGAATTGGTCTCGACCATGCGAGTGGCGGCGCGCAGGCAGGCCATGGAAACTTCGTGGGACCGCATTTTTGAGGGGATGTACGAAGCGTATGAACGTTGCCTGGGCGGCGTCCCGGTTGAAAGCCACAGTGTGCTTGACGTAGCTACGACCTGATGATCGTCATCGGTTACGGCGAGACCCAAGATGGGCCAACAGTGTGGCTGCTGATCGACTCCGCAGCGGAGTTCGCAAGCTTCCACGAGCTTGTAGAACAGTTGAGCAACGGGGATGCAGTTATGGTTGATTGCCGGGAGCGCGCAGGTTTTTTTGCTCTCATGCCCGAAGTCTCCAATCTGCTGTTTGATGTGGTCCCAGTGAATCAGAGTAAGCACGTCGACCTGACCAACGATCAACACGGTAGAGTGATCTCATGGAAGCTATCGCGCGATGGCTGGCAGGAGGCGCTTGCTCTGATGGAGGGGCTGACTCCCGCCTCGCATCAGTATTTCGACTATCCAACGGTCCAATAATCGTCTCATTGATGGAGGATCTCAAAAAGGGGCTAAAGCCCCGCTCATCTTAGGGCGGCTGATCGCAGCGCTGAAAGCGCTGCGCCACCCAAAATCGTGAAGCTTGACCCACCCCAATCCTGAAACGAATATCGCCCGAACTCCTGAAACTTAGGCCTCGCCCAAAATCGAGGATGATGGAAAATCGGAGAGGGACTTCCTCCGGCGCCGAGGGAGAGCGGCTGCAAAGTCGCTAGGCAAGGGGCTGGAAATGGGGCACAATCAGGGGCGGCACGGGGAGGACGGCTGATTTGAAGATTTCGCAGAAGGGGCTCTACGCGCTGCAGGCGATGATGACGCTGGCCCGGCGGCACGATCAGGGCGCGATCAAGATACGGGAAATCGCCGCCGAGAGCGATCTGCCGGAGAAGTTCCTGGAGCTAATTCTGCTGGAGTTGAAGAATGCTCGCATTGTGGACAGCGTGCGCGGGGCTCGCGGCGGCTACCAGTTGAGGCGCGATCCGGCAGAGATTCCGTTGAGCGATGTTATCCGGTTGATTGATGGTCCGCTGGCGCCGATGGGAGATGCCGAGCAGTTGCGCAGTCTG
>JBEKWZ010000134.1:0-7257 GCA_049512555.1 Candidatus Sulfotelmatobacter sp.
GCTCAACTTTGAGTTCGCGGGCATTGATCTTCAGGACCAGGCTCTCGTCTTCGAGATTGTTGTAGACGAAACCGTTGCCGTCGGCCGCCGCATACTCCGGTCCGCCCTGCAAATCAACCGTGCCCGCGACTTTTCCGCTAGCGGCATCGATCACGGTCGCGCTCTTGCTTTCGCCATTGAAGGCAAACACGCGTGAAGTGGCTGGATCGTAGATGATCGCATCGGGTTTCTGTCCAGTGGGAACATCCGCGATCGGTTTTAGCGTCTTCAAATCGAAAATCGTGACCGTCGACGCCTGGCCGTTGCTGACAAACCCGCGCCCCAACTCAGGAGCAATCGCCACGCCGTGCACGCCTGGAGTCTTGGGAACGTTGCCCACGACGGTCAGGGAGTCGATGTCGATCACTTCCACCTGCGTGCCGTGCGAAACGTACAACCGGCGGGCCGCTTCGTCGACCGTGAGATAGTCGAAACCACCCTGACCCGCGACTGAAATTTTCTTGACGACGGAAAATCCGCCGGTCGGAGACGGAGCGGAAACTCCGGCAATGGTAGGGCTCAACCCTAGAACTGCTACAAGCATGAGAATCAGAATCGATGATTTCCTGGCGATGATGCGAGAGACTGCGGACATGATCCTTCCTTCTTCTGCCTTCGCGGCAGATAACTTCTGTCGACTGAAAACGCGATGGTACGCGCGGTACCTGAAGTTCTCCTGAAATAAGACAGGGAGCTGCGGACGCCCTCGTCCGGTGGCCGACGCAACCCCGGACGAGGGCGTCCGGGGCTCCACTGATCTACATCAATCCCGCTCAATCCTGTCGGCGCGGTTCCCACCTCAGGCCAAACGAATAGGTCGGCTTGTAGTATTCGCGCTGGATGATGTACCAGGGGCTGCCGTTATAGAACCCGAAGACTTCGTCTGTCAGGTTCAACCCTTGCACGAGCACAGTAAGACTCCTCTGCACGCGGTAGCTAACCTGTGCATCAACCTGCGTGTGCGCGAGTAGATAAATGTCTCCCGCCGGGCCCTTGGGGCCAAACGAGCTCGGATCTTCACAATTCCCGGCTTGAGAGACGGCAGGAGTGCACTGCTCCCACTGGTACTGGAAGATGCTGGCACCGTTATAAGTCACGCCCAGGCGGGATGAGAAACGGCCCTTATCATAGGTCGGGCTGAAGTTCCAAGTAACTGGAGCCTGGCGCTGCAAAGCAGGATGGTCATTACGCACAGGGAGAGTCCCCGCGTCAGAGTGCGTCCAGCTATAGTTCGCTGAGATACCGAAACCGTTCAGCGCGCCGGGAAGAAATCCGAGGTGCTGAATGTAAGCTGCTTCGAAACCATACAGTTTCGCGTTGTCGCCATTGATGATGTAGTCCAGGTGATATCCGGGATAGGTGTTGTAGTAGGGATCTCCGGGGGCCAGCGCCGGATTGTCGATGTAATAGATGGGTGCGCTCAGCTGCTTGTAAAAGAAGCCAGCTTGAATTTCGCCAAACGGTTTCAGGTAATGCTGATAGAGCAGGTCATAGCTGTTGGCGTGCTCGGGCTTGAGGTTGGGGTTGCCGATGCCGACGCTGTATGGAGTCGAGGACTGATCCAGCGTGACGTAGGGAATCGTGTCGTACGGATCGGGCCGGGAAATACCCCTGCCGTAGACCGCGCGGATGTCGTCGTTGTCGGTGAGTCGGTAGCGCAATTGCACGCTGGGCATGGGGTCCCAGTACCAGGCATTGGCCGCTGCCGGAGCGGTTGAAATGTAATTTCCGTTGATATCGTTGGTGACAACAAAGCCGAGTGTGTTCAGTTGCGTTGCTTCGATGCGCAGGCCAGTCTGCAGGCGGAAACGGCCAAACTCGATCGTGTTCATCGCGTAGGCGGCCGAGACGCGTTCGGTGAGGTCATAGTTGCTGGCATCGGAACCGAGACGAGTGGCTCCTACATCCAGCGGGAAGAGCCCCGGGTTCGCACCAAAGAAGTTCGTGATCTTGTTGTAATCGGTGACCGGACCAATCCGGTAAGCCCCGTAATAGTAGTTCGGGTTCGTGAATCCGCTGGTGAACATATCCAAGGTTGGCGGATTGCCCGTGCTGGCGAGGTTGCCGACATTGTCGTAGACGGGAGAATACGCATCCTGCCCTTTGTGAGCATTCCGCACTTTGGCACCGAATTCCAAGGTCGAGGGATGGGAACCAAGGTGGTAGTTTCTGGCGTAGGAAATAGCTCCCTGCAGGTTCACCTGCGAGGTGGTCCCGGAAGTTCCGTCGAATTCGCTCAGATAGTAATTGGTTGGATCGAACACCGGAGACCCGACGCCTGTGCACTGCGGATTGAACTGAGGCAAATGAATGTTTGTGGTGGCCGCTTGGTCGTAAGTGCAAATCGGGGTCACCCCGTCACTGAGAGTGGTGGGGCCGTCGTACTTGAATGTCGCACCAGGGTTGCCGGCCGCGGCCAACTGGCGGGCCCTCGAGGCCGAGATGTCCCAACTCAACCAAGAATTGCTAAACACATGCTTGCCGCCGACAGCCAGGGTTCCGATGCCATAGTCCGGCAAGCGGGAAGAAGTCGAGAACTTGGGCACGTCTCCGTCGTTCAGCGTATACACCCACTTGTCGCCGTAATCTTTGAAGTCCGAGTAGAAGTAATGCAGATAAAGGCCGGAGGCCGGGTCCGGGAGTTTGTAATCGAGTGATCCGCCGAAACCGTAGCGGTTGCGCTTGTAGCGGTATTCGCGCAGGTCGTTGCTGTCATAGTAAGGGGTCGCGAAATTAGGATCGGGCGAAGGTTCGATGTCGTCGATACCGCGGCCGTTGTAGTCATAGCTTCCTGAGAGAAGAGCTCCGAAACGCTTGTCGTGTCCAAAGCGCTGCCCAATCGTGGTGCTGACTTGGCCAATATAGCGAGTGTTCACGATCGGGGTAAACCCTCCGATAGTTTCGAACGCCAACGTAGGCAGGTCACCGGCGGTTTTCGTACGCAAGTTGACCGATCCGCCGATGGCGTCGCCGTCCTGATTTGCAGAGAGAGTCTTGTTGATCTCGACCGACTCGACGATATCGGCGGGGATGGTATCGAGTTTCACCTGGCGAACTCCGGCTTCTGGAGACGGAACGTTGACACCATCGATGGTGAGGTTGTTGAGGCGCGGCTCGGTACCGCGAATCTGCACATACTTGCCCTCGCCCTCATCGCGCTCCAGCGTGACGCTGGGCAGGCGACCGAGGGCGTCGGCGATGTTGGCGTTGGGTAGGCTGGTAATCACATCGGAAGGCAGCACATTGAGAATATTGTCGGAAGTGCGCTCCTCATTAATGGCCTCGGCTTCGCCGTGTGGACGGTCAGCGATGACGGTGATCTCTTCACTCTGGGCCGCGACCTTGAGCATGGCGTCAACCGTAACTATTTCGCCGGCTTTGACCGTCACTTTTCCGGTGAACGGCAAGAATCCAACGTAAGAAACTTTAATCGTATAATCGCCGGGTGCCAGGCCCGTGATGGTAAATTCGCCTTGCTCATTGGTTGCGATCGACATTCCTCGCGGCTGCAGTTCAACCAGGGCGCCCGGCAGGACGGCGTTTACACGATCGACTGCTCGACCAGCGATTGAGCCAGTTTTCTGCTGCGCAGTTGCGGCCATGGTTAGGAACAACGCAACCAAGAGACTAAGTATGAACCGGAAGGAGAACGTTACGATAAGAGCAACGGAAGGATGATTGGGTTTCATGAAGCAGCTCCTTGGAACTGGAAGTCGCTGGCCGGAGAGCCACCGTTTTTCAGGAGAAAGCTGACTCCTGCGGGGCCTGAGCCTGTCCCCAAAAACTTCGCTTGATGGGATGACTAGCAATCCTAGGCAACCCCTGTGACGGGTTGATGAAAGAAGGATTAATATTTTTTCAGGTTGTAAGAATTGGTCCACATAAGCGTCCGGCTTCGTTCTAAACTTCGCCGTAGGTATAGACGTAGGTAAGCACAACACCGAATCCGCTTAACCGATTTGAGTTCCCATGAAGTTGCTGATCGTAGAAGACGAAGCGCGCATGGCCGACCTTCTCCACAAGGGATTGACCGAGGAGGGACACATGGCGACTTGTGCGACGGACGGCGCCGAAGGTCTGGCGTTGGCCCGGTCCTACGAGTTCGACGTGATCATTCTCGACATCATGATGCCCAAGCTCAACGGCTATGAAATGGCCAGGCGCCTGCGCTCGGAAAAAGTTCTGACGCCCATCCTGATGCTGACCGCACGCGACTCCGTGCCCGACATTGTCAAGGGCCTCGACCTGGGTGCTGACGATTACCTGACCAAGCCGTTTTCGTTCGACGAACTATTGGCGCGACTGCGTGCGGTGAAGCGGCGAGCACTGGTGGCTCAGGATATCAACCTGCGAATTGCCGACTTGGTGCTTGATCCGGCCAGTCGTGTAGTTCTGCGCGGGGAGGAGCGGATCGCGTTGACCCGCACGGAATATAATCTGCTGGAACGCCTGATGTATCGTGCCGGCAAAGTGGTGCCGCGGCGGTCGCTCATCGAATCGGTCTGGGGTTTTGACCGTGACGTCGAAGAGAATACTCTCGATGCATTCATGCGCCTCTTGCGCAACAAGATCGATCCTCCTGGCCGCCTCAAACTGATTCATACCGTGCGCGGGGTGGGATATATGATTCGCACGGGACAGTAGACATGGGACAGCAGATATGAGAAGACTTTCTATCGGCGTGCGTCTCACGCTCTGGTACCTGGCCATTTTCGCTCTGGCCCAGGCCGTCTTCGGCGTAGGCATGTGGCTCATCCTTCGGCACAATCTTTATGACATGGTGGATGACGACCTCCAGAGTCAGGTCGAGGACTTGAAGAGCTTCTTCGAGGCCCAGAAGAAGAACGCCTCGATCGCCAAGCTTCACGAGGAAGTAGGTGAAAGTTACGGCATTGAGCATTCCGGCGATTATCTTGAGGTGTACGCAGAGACCGGCGAGCTAATTTATTGCTCTGAATTCCTGCAAGCGCACCAGTCAGTCCTTTTGCCACCGGACCAAATCACGTGGAGCATCACCAAGAGCCGCAAGATCGAAGGCCGGTCCTTCCGGTTTATCTTTACCAGGCTCACCCAGATCAACGGCCACATCTACACCGTTGAGATGGGCGCTCCCGCCGATGATGTTGCCGAAACTCTTTCTCAGTTCCGCTCGTATCTGCTCATGTTCGCACCTCTGTTACTGCTGGCCGCCGCCGGCGGAGGCTATTGGTTGAGTCACCGGGCGCTGACTCCCGTGGATGCTCTCGTGCGAACTGCGCGCGCGGTCAGCGGAACGAACCTCAACAGCCGGCTACAGAAATTGGAAACCGGGGATGAATTGCAGCGCCTTTCTGACACGTTGAACGAAATGCTCGACCGGATTGAGTCAGCATTTCTGCGGATCACGCAGTTTACCGCCGACGCCTCGCATGAACTGAGGACGCCCATCTCTCTTATCCGCACCGAGGCAGAGCTCGCCCTGCGCAGGTCGCGCGGGGAGGCCGAATACAAGGAGTCACTGCGGCACATCCTGATGGAAGCGGAACGCACAACCGCACTGATTGAGCAATTGCTGTCGATGGCCCGAGCCGACTCCGGCCGCGAAGCCCTGCACCTGGAACCCGTGGATTTGCGGCAAACCCTGAGCAGTGTTGTCGCTGGCTGGCAGCAGGTAGCCACCCTTCGCAATCTGCAATTCTCATCCCGTCTGGACCAGTCCGACATTTTTGTCACGGGCGATGAAACGCTGCTGCGCCGGCTAGTCGACGTGCTGCTCGACAACGCGTTTAAATACACGTCTTCGCCGGGATCGGTGCAGTTGCGGCTCGAAACGCAAGGCGAGAGTGCGGTGATCTTGGTGCAGGATTCAGGAGAAGGGATCGCCGAAGAAGACCAGAGCAAGATTTTCGAACGCTTCTACCGCGTCGACCAGGCCCGAAGCCGTGCCCAGGGCGGCGCCGGCCTTGGGCTGGCCATCGCGCAATGGATCGTGATGCAGCACCGCGGCTGCATCGGCGTCGAAAGCCGTCCCGGGCAGGGCGCCACCTTCCATGTGGACTTGCCCATGATCGCTGCGCCGGTAAGGAATCCCCTGCCAGCGTGACAGGTTCGGTGTCGAGTGAGATCGTGACTCATCACACCCCGGAATTACACGCATCGACCATCTTTTCGCTCGCTCTTTCGCTGATGCTTATGAACTACGCAGGTTTGCGTAAATCAGTCATGATCCAGAGAAAAGCCAATTCAACGGAATTTGCCGACGCGGACCAGACAATCAGTTGCTTGCGCCTTCAGTCACTTCAAATCGAGACGGCTTTAGTGTGACTGAGGCATCGGGGTTGTAGTAATCGTAGAGAAGAGACGGGGCAGTCTCTGCCTGCATGGCAAAACGCGGGCGGAAATGGAAGCTGAACGTCGACCCTCCCGCTTCGGGCCACAGATACAAAACCACTCGATCGGGCAGCACATCGTATCGATAAACCGCGTAGTTGCCCTGAACCGCATTCTCCAGGCTCTCACGATCAACATCTGCTCCGGGCGGCAAGCCAACTTCTGCCAGCATCATGCCGTATCCACGGTAGCCGAGCCGTTCCGCCCTCACCCGACATTCGACGCTTTCGCTTGTCGTACTCTTTGTGTTCGAGTATTCCACCTCGTATCGCAACACGCTGGTCGCGTTCGGCTCCGGTTTCGACGTGACGGAACTGCGGTCCTCCCACGGGACATACAAGTCGGCCACAACCTGGGCACTCATGATGACATTGTTCGCGGACTCCAGTTCCACGAGGTTTGCACCCGGCCTCACTTGAGCGCTGACGTCCACTTCAACCGGCGCCGTCACAACCTGCCCGGCGGGCAGTTCGACGACTTTCGCCTCCTTGCCGTTCACGCGCACCGTGAGCTTGCCGCCGCTCTCATGGTCACGGGCAACCACCATGCTCAGCAGCGTCTTGAGTACATGCACAGTAGTCTGTCCGCTATACCACATGCCGTCTTTGTCTTCGTTGCGCAAAAGGAAGAGCAGTCCTTGCCGGATCAAAGACTGGTCCGACGCCGCTGCACCCACGGCCAACGCTCGTACCGCCAGCGCCGTAGACTCGAGTTCTCCTGCGTGTCCCCAGCCGTAGAAGGGAGTGTTACGTTCGAGCTTCCAGTACGCGGCACCCAGTTGCTGGTGGACATTCTTGCGCAGCCAGTCCAGCAGATTTCCGAATACCTGCTCGTTGCCGGTTGCTTTCG
>JBEKWZ010000135.1:0-7251 GCA_049512555.1 Candidatus Sulfotelmatobacter sp.
ACAAAGCTCTGCACCTCGAACCCGGATGCCTGCAGATTATGCGAAATCAGGCGCGCGATGTCCTCGTCGTCCTCCACCACAAAAATGACAGGACGAAACGAGCTTGTGCTGGCAGTATTCCCGGACGATTCGTGGACTTCGGCTGGCAGATGCATTTTGGCGTTTCAGAGTACCCCACGAAGTGTCGGCACTTTCCGGCTGAAAGGGGGACGCATGGAAGACTCTATTGGGAGAATGTTGCGCGAATGTTTCTCGTATGTTAATGAACGATGAATTTGTGGGAAGGAAAGCGGTCAGTCTGCGGGGCTCATCTTTTTCGCACCACCTGCCGATAGAGAGACGAAGGAGTCAATATGTCTCGCTTCGGTATCGGTATTGGTATCGGTATATGGATCGTCGCAGTCGCGCTGTCTGCCGCTCTCACCGCCCAGACCACCGGAGCGCAGCAACCGGGCCAAGCGGACGCCAAAAGCATTCAGACCGCCCCGCCGATCCCGTGGTTAGATCCCTCATTGGCCAACCGTCCTGACCGGGCAGCCATGTTAGCCATCGCAGTCGCCACGGTTCGTGAATGTTCCGCGGGTTCATCGGCAGTCTGTTATGGATTCTGCGCTCCTAGTCCGGATGACGGTTCGGATCACGCGAATCGAGAACAACCGGCTGGCCGCGAGTCAGCACCGATCAAACCGCAGAACGCGATCAAGAGCAAGCCCACAGTCGCTATTATTGAGAACTGAGTACGGCTAGTTCGCCGCCTTCTTCTTCGGCATATGCCGCAGGCTGCGGCCTTCGATCAGGCTATAAAGATCCTCGGCCAGGTTCGTGGTGTGGTCGCCGGCACGCTCCAGAGCCTGCGCCATGAGCAGCACATCGAAGCCCGTCGGTTCTCCCTGCGCGACTGTCTCCGCCAGGTGCTTCTGGAAGAGTCCATGACAGACGCGATCAATTTCTTTATCCATCTGCAGAACCTTACGAGCGCATTCCAGATCGAGCGTCGAGAATCCCTGGTGCACCAGGTCGAGCATCTCGCGCAGCACCGCCGACATTTCCACCAGACCGCGCACGTCGGCTGCGGGAATCTTTGAAGTGCGGGCCTGCACCCGCATCGCAACGCTCATCACCAGGTCGCCAATGCGCTCCAAATCGGTCGTCGACTTCAGGCTGGAAAGCAACTGCCGGGCACGCGCTTCGTTCACTCGCGTGATGGCCTCGGGCAAGCGCTCATCAATCTGCCGCTCGATCAGGTCGAGCTCTTTTTCGCAATCCTTGATGGCGAGAAACGCCATGCGCGAGTTGTTGGTCACCAGGTCGCGCACGTTGAACGCCGCATCGCGGGCAATCAGGCAGGCCCTCAACGCGAGCCTCGCCAGATCGTCGGGCCCGCCAAGCTTCGGTTCGGCTGTAGCCTTTGTTGCACGTGAGATAGATCGTGTTTCGTCTTCCGCTGCGGCTTTTCGAGACGTCGGCGCTTTGCGTGGCATAAAAGATCAAGCTAAGAGTACCGGGTGCCCCATGTTTCGCGTTTGGTGCGAGACGTGGAGGTTTTGAATCGTTCCCAGACGCGATGCAACCACAAAGTCTAGTCCTGCAATGTGAAAGGATGGTTACAACATTGCTTCGGACAATCACCACAGACTACATTGGTTGAGTCGCGCAATGCACGCGACGGAGGGCGATTCCGTGAATCTTGCTGATTATCTGCGCCGCCAGTTCTCCTACGATGAATGGGCGAACAAGGAAGTTCTGGCCGCGATCCGGGCCGCCGGCGGTGCCGACCCCCACTCTGCCGACCACGGATCTCCGAATCATCGCTCGCTGCAACTCATGTCGCACATTCTGGCCGCCGAGCGCTTGTGGCTGGAGCGGCTGCAACAAAAGCCGCAGAGCGTCCCCGTATGGCCCGAGCCTGATCTGGCGCAGTGCCAGGCAGAGGCCGCGACTCTGGGCGGGCTGTGGCTCGAATTTCTCGACCTCATCACCGCCGGCGACGTTTCTCAGTCCATCTCTTACAAGAACAGCAAGGGCGAGCAGTGGACCAGCACCATCGTCGACGTCCTGACTCATGTAGTCCTGCACTCGGCCTATCATCGCGGGCAAATCGCCACCCACATGCGCGCCAGCGGACAAACCCCCGCCTACACCGACTTCATCCACAGCGTGCGCCAGGGCCTGGTCGAGTAAAGGTCAAATAAAGGTCAAGCAGGAGGCAAGGGACTCGCGATGCAAAGCCGATATATCTGGACCATCACCGCACTACAGTTGCTCGCTGTCGGGATCGTGGTCTGTGGCCTGTTCATGTGGCCAAGTCCCTGGAATCCGCAGCGCTATATCGGGACGGCGCTGGCCTTGGCGGGCATAGGCGGCATCGCGCTCGCGCGCTATCAACTCGGCAAGTCGTTTTCGATTAAGCCCGAAGCTCACGTGCTGGTCACCAGCGGTGTGTACTCGAAGATTCGTAATCCGATTTACGTTTTCGGCACGGTGATGATCAGCGGACTGGCCATTGTCCTGCAAAGACCCGCTTTATGGATCTTTGTCGGGGTTCTAATTGTCGGGCAAATCGTACGCGCCCGCCGTGAAGCCCGCGTGCTCGAAGCCGCCTTCGGCGACGCCTACCGCGAATACCGCCGCAAGACCTGGTTCTAGCGAACCGGGCTCCAGGCGGGTGAATTGGTAGCGCCGCCGTCCCGGCGGCTGTCGCGGCGGGCGTCCTCGCCGCCGCAGCGTGGGCGAGACGCCCAGGCGACAGCAGGCAAGATGCCCGCGCTACAAAACCCCCGCCCTTGGCGCTGCCCGCTCGAAGACGTAATATCTCAGCAATGAAAAAACCGTTCCTCCCTCTTCTCCTGTTGTGCGCCGTTTTCCTGCTGGCGGCCGATCAATCGAAGATTCCTCCCATGCCCGTTGAGGTTTCCGGCAACGCCGTCGCGTCGCTGAAAGGTGGAATCGAAGTCTATTCCATGATGGGCATCGGCCCCAAGAAAACCTGGAACGATATTTCGAACCAGCTGTTCGTTCTGCGCTTCAAGACCGGCAAGTGGACCCCAGGCCCGCCCGTCCCCGGAGTCGCCGGCCGGCTGGGCGCTGCCGCGATCGGAGCCAAAGGAAAGGTTTATCTTTTTGGCGGCTATGACGTGGACGGGCAGGGATCCGAACTCACCGTCGCCGACGTTAACGCCTACTTGGCCGACGAACATCGCTGGTACCGCGGCGCAGACATTCCTGTCCCCGTCGACCGCGCGGTCATCGGTGCGAATCACGACCGCTACATTTATCTGGTCGGCGGACGATCGAAGAACGGGCCGGTGAGCCTCGTGCAAGTCTACGACGTCGAGAAAAATACCTGGAGCCAGGCCACGCCCTTTCCCGGACCTGCGGTCTTCGGCCACGCCGGCGGCTTGACCGACGACACCATCGTCTACGTCGACGGCGCTAAGAAGAACCCGGCGGCGGGCAATCCGTACGTCGTCTCGGACGAATGCTGGATGGGCAAGATCGACAAAAAAGATCCCAACAAAATCGAGTGGAGCAAGCTGCCGGCTCATCCTGGGCCGGGGCGCTTCGGCATTGTGGCGGGTGTGAGCGAAGGTCACAGAATTCTTTTCTCTGGCGGCGCGACCAATTTGCACAACTACAAGGGTCTTGACAACGACGGAAAGCTCGCCGAAATCTCGGCGATGACTTTTGATTTTGAAGTGCACGGCACCCGGTGGGACACCATCACGGAAAACACATTCGACGCTCGCGCCGACGCCGGAGCCATCCTCAACACGCCGCTGGGCCCGCTGATTGTTGGCGGGATGCTGGAAAATGGTGCAGTCTCAGGGCGGGTGCTAGGTTTGCCCAAAAGATAAATGAATGATTTCTTAAGTCGAGCCAGCCGGTAGAAGAATTCTGCTTCCGTATCGGAATCATTCCCGAGCCCGAACTGACTCGCTGGCGAGGAACCCGGAAAGTACCTTCGTGACCTCACCCCCCCACGCGACCGGGTTTAGCATCGTCTTGTTCCAGTGGGCGAACATCACTCACACCTCCTGAGGAAGCGGCGGATGGACTCCGACCATCCGCCGTTTTTATTTCAGATCCGATCGCCAGGGGTCGTGGGTCAGTTTCGCAAAGTTCATGTCTGTCATTCCGAACTGGCCTGAAAGGCCGGTGAGGAACCTGCTGTTCCCGGCAAACCGCGAATTCCTCGCATCAAGCCGCGCTTCCGGAATACAGATTTCAAACCGACCCACCACCGTCGCAAGTCCTCTGTTGGCAGAGCCCGCCCGCTTGCGGTAAAATCCCGCCATTCGGTTTTGTGGGCCCCAGCACTTCGACCCGATCCACGCTGAGGAACGCCATGGTCATACCTCGCTAAATTCGCCATCCTGTACTGCCTGCTAAGTGCGGGCTCCCTGACTGATTTGTCACTGTTGCTCAGAAGGTTGTTCAACTGCAACACATCCCTCACTCGGCGGATGCGGTTGCGGAAAGCTTGGCTTTTATGGAAGCAATTTCAACTGCGGCCCAGCCGCAGCCTTCCCTATGGTCGTCGCTGATGGAGGCCGTTCGCGGCTCTCATCAGGACTACACCGCAGGCAGCCTGAACCGGGCCATCCTGTTACTGGCCGTCCCCATGGTTCTGGAGATGGTGCTCGAGTCGCTGTTTGCCGTGGTGGATATGATCTGGGTCGCTCGCCTCGGCACCAACGCCTTGGCGACCGTCGCACTCACCGAGACCATGCTGAGCCTGGTGTTCGCCGTGGGCATGGGACTCAGTCTGTCGACCACCGCGATGGTCGCCCGCCGCATCGGCGAAAAAGATCCTGAGGACGCGGCCGTGGCGGGTGTGCAGGCCATCGCGCTGGGGCTGATCGTTTCCCTGGCGATCGGCCTGCCCTGCATCTTTTTCGCTCCACGACTTCTGCAACTGATGGGCGCCTCTCCGGAGGTCATCGCGGTAGGCAGCGGCTACACCAGAATTTGCCTGGGCGGCAGTTGTGCCGTGCTGCTGTTGTTTCTGAATAACGCAATCTTCCGTGGCGCCGGAGATGCGGCCATCGCCATGCGCCTGCTCTGGGTGTCAAACATCATCAACTTTATTCTCGATCCGTGCCTGATCTTCGGCTGGGGCCCGTTTCCGCGCATGGGCGTCACCGGCGCCGCGCTGGCCACCTTCACCGGGCGCAGCATTGGCGTGCTCTACCAGTTCTACCGCCTGCTGAAAGGCACGGAGCGCATTCACATCCTCGCCCGTCACTTGCGCCTGCGGCTGGACGTGCTGTGGCGACTGGTACGGGTCTCGCTAACCGGCATCCTGCAGTTTGCGATTGCCCACACCAGCTGGATCGGCCTGGTGCGCATCGTGAGCATCTTCGGCGCGGCCGCGCTCGCTGGATACACCGTCGCCATCCGCATCGTCATCTTCCTGCTGCTGCCGTCGTGGGGACTGAGCAACGCCGCCGCCACGCTGGTGGGACAAAACCTGGGCGCGGGTAAGCCAGACCGCGCCGAGAGCGCGGTCTGGCGCACCGGCTTCTACAACATGATTTTCCTGGGAACCGTCGGGGTTTTCTTCGCCATCTTCGCGGAGCCGGTGGTCCGTCTCATCAACAACGACCCCACAGTCGTGCCGCTCGCAGCGTCCTGCCTGCGCATTCTAAGCTACGGCAACATTGGATACGCCTACGGCATGGTCATGCTGCAGGCGTTCAATGGCGCGGGAGACACCATTACCCCCACCATCGTGAATTTCTTCGGCTTCTGGTTGTTGGAGATTCCGCTGGCTTACTGGCTGGCGATTCACCGGCAGATGCAGTCGAAAGGCGCGTTCTGGGCGATCGTGATCGCTGATGGAGCCATGGCGGCTGCCAGTGCGATCTTGTTTAAGCAAGGCCGCTGGAAAAAGCAGAAAATCTGAGGCCGCTACGTCCGGCTCGAAGTGAAAACTGGGGCGGGAGGAACGGTTTCGAACCGTCATCTCCGGGATGGAGCCCCGGCGCATTGCCGTGGTTATGCTACTCCCGCGTACGAAATGTCTAAAACCGAGGCACCAAGGTATTGCATGGTGCTTCTTCTGTCAATCTAAGTCCCTCAAGGCCGGGCTAAGTCCTTGTTGTTCTTGCACTAGTGACTGCAGCCCGGACTATCGCGCCCGGGCCAGAACCAGCGTCACATCATCCGGCTGTTCATTATCGCCGATCCAGTTTTCCACCGCCAGCATCACAATCTGGCTGATCTCGGGCAGGGGCAGGTCCCGATTATCCCGGACCAGGTCGATCAGCCGTTCCTCGCCGAATTCCCCAAAATCATTCTCCGGCTCGGTCACGCCGTCACTATAAGCAAGGAAAATCTCGCCGGGATGCATCTCGACCGCGCCCTCGTCATACTTCATATGATCGAACAGCCCCACGACCGTTCCCCCAGCCTCCAGCTTCCGGATGCTGCCATCTCTCGCGATCAGAATGGGAGGCAAGTGCCCGCCGTTGCTGTAGGTCAGCTGGTGCGAGCGACCGTCGTAGATCCCCAGGAAAAGCGTGGCATATTTTTCCGGCGGCGTGCTCTCGTAGAGCTGATGATTGAGCAGTCCGAGCAGCGCTCCGGGAGAAACCTCCACGCCCTCGGGCCACGCCGCCATCACTCGGCCCGCTCCTGCAACCGCGCCCACGGCAACCGGTTCCCGCATCTGTGGCAGGCTCTCCACGCTGTAAGCGCGAACTGCCGAATGAATAGTCGCCATCAGCAACGCCGCCGATATTCCTTTTCCGCTGATGTCGCCCACCGCCAGAATCAGCTTGTGGGAGCTCGCGCTCAAAAAGTCGTAATAGTCTCCACTCACCGTGCGCGCCGGACGGCAAAAGCCATGCACCTCCAGCGACTCCAGTTCCGAAACTTCCCGCGGGTACAACTGCGCCTGCACCTCCTGCGCAATCGCCAGTTCGTTCTCCAGTCGCTGTTTCGCTTTCTGCTCCTCAATCAGCTTCTCGATCGAGGCGGTCATCGAGTTAAAAGAGACCGCCAGTTCCGCCAGTTGGTCGCTCGATTTCACCGGGATGCGGTGGCTAAAGTCGCCGCGATCCACGTGCCGGGTGGCTTCGTGTAACTGCGCCACCGCGGCCGTCACCGTACGCGTCATGCGCGTGCCAATGATGAGAGCGATCAACTCGATGATGCCGAAGAAAACTGCCACGAAAAGCAGGATGAATTCCACCGTCTCAACGGTTTCTCCCAGCGCTGCGAACAGGTGGCCGTACAACACCGAGGGGC
>JBEKWZ010000136.1:0-7236 GCA_049512555.1 Candidatus Sulfotelmatobacter sp.
CGCCGGAAGCTGCCATGCAGGCGATCGAGCCCGTCGTCATTCCCGAAGCCACCGAGCGCGCGCTGCTGACCGACCAGCCCGCTTTCGACTATCCCGTTAAGTCAACCGGGCAGGCGGCGACCGTGACCTTGCAAGTCCTGGTGGGCCGCGACGGCACGGTGCAGGATGCCAAGTTCCTGCAGGGGTCACTGGCCTTTGCCCGAGTCGCGATCGACGGCGTGAAGCGCTGGAAATTCAAGCCCTACATCATGAACGGGCGCCCAGTGTCGATCCAGACCCCCATGACGATCAGCTTCGCACCGAAACAATGAAGTAAGTCATTTGTTTTGTTGAGTGCGGCTGGAAAACGGCAGCCATTCCACGCGGAGTCCGATGAGATCGATCACACATCCTAGTCTCGCTCGTCTGTTGGATGAGGCCTCGTTGCCCCTTCGTTACCGCTAGTGCATCAAATTGGGCAGCCAGGGGATCGAAATCCGCATCTAGAGAGATATAATTGGGAAAGTTTCACGAGGAAGCCGTTCCTTCCAGAACACGCCTTCCAGAAGAAGATCAAAACTGATGTCCATGAAAACCAAAGCAGCGATTCTCGTCACATCCTTTGCCGTACTGACATTCGTTGTAGTGGGTTCGTTGGGGGGCGTGCACGCCTCCTCGAATGACGGCTCTTACCGCCAACTGCAGGTTTACAGTGAAGTGCTGTCGCGCGTGCGCACGGAGTACGTGGAAGAGCCGAACATCCCGAAGGTGACCGACGGCGCGCTGCACGGACTGCTGGAGTCGCTCGACTCCAACTCCGCCTACATGTCGGCCGACGCCTACAAGGCGTTCAAAGATCACAAGACGGAATCCAAGGGCGGCATTGGGGCGGTAGTTTCGAAACGCTTTGGCTACGCGGCAGTGGTCGCGGTATTGCCGGGATCTCCCGCGGAGAAAGCCGGCATTGAGCAGACCGACATTTTCGAATCGATTGAAGGGCAGAGCACGCGGGAAATGTCGCTGCCCGAGATTCGCAACCTGATCGCCGGAGCGCCAGGATCCACGCTGAATGTCGCAGTGGTGCGGGCGCGCAAGGCAGAGCCGCAGAAGATTTCGATTACCCGCGACATCGTGAGCATTCCTGCGGTGGCCGACAAGATGATGGACGACGGCATCGGCTACGTGAAGGTCGAGGCCCTGACCAAGGGCAAGGCGCAGGAGATTGCGTCGAAGGTGAAGGCGCTGGAGAAGGCGGGAGCCAAGAAGATTCTGCTCGACGTTCGCAACTGCGCTGAAGGCGACGAGACCGAAGGCATTGCGGCGGCCAACCTGTTCCTGAATCACGGGACGATCACGTACTTGCAGGGGCAGAGATTTCCTCGCGAGGCGTTCAACGCCGATGCTTCCAAGGCGATCACGGCTCTTCCGGTCGCGGTGCTGGTAAATCGTGGAACCTCGGGCGCGGCTGAAATTGTGGCGGCGGCGATTCTGGAGAACGCCCGCGGCGACGTGGTCGGCGACAAAACTTTCGGCGACGGTTCGGTGCAGAAGACGTTTGACCTGCCCGACGGCGGAGCGCTGATCCTCTCCTACGCGAAGTATTACTCGCCCAGCGGGAAGGCCATTCAAGACACGGCGATCACGCCCAACGTGCTGGTGGCGGACGCGTCTGACGACGAGGCCTCTGTCCCCGACGACGACGGCGCGGCGCTGGCCCCGGAGCAGGAAGCCAAGCCGAAGCCTACGGTGGATGATCAGCTGAACAAGGCCGTGGAAGTGCTGAAAAGCCGAAGCACCTAGCATCCTTGTCATTCCGAGGACGGCCGGAGCGAAAGCGACGGCAACCGAGGAATACGCTTCTTGCAGCGAATGGAATTTCGATCGCGCGCCTCACGGGCGCGCGATTTCTTTTTGCGTGCTATTCACACAACGAACATGGCCGCGCGAAATGCTATCCTGACCTCGACTCTCGGTCTTAATTTTAATGAAGTCTCTCTACGAAAATCTTCCCGAAGTCGAAATCGGCGGGCGCCGGCTGGTCGGCCGCGTTCTGTTCGGGCTGCTCGTGCTGGTCGCGGTGCTGGTAGGGGCAACGACCGGTCTGCTGCTGGTATATGCGACGGACCTGCCTCAGGTCGACGCTCTCGAAGCTTACCGGCCGAGCTCGATCACGGAGCTTATGACGACCACGGGCGGGTGATCGGATCGTTCGCGCTGCAACGGCGCGTGGTCGTGGGTTACGACGATTTCCCTCCGGTGCTGCGCGACGCGCTGGTGTCGATTGAAGATAAGGATTTCTACAAGCACTCCGGCATCAACGTTATTCGCATCGCGGGAGCGGCCTATCGTGACATTGAGTCCGGTGGCAAGGTGCAGGGAGCGTCGACGCTGACCATGCAACTGGCGAAAAATCTTTTTCTGTCGCCCGACCGCCGCTGGCAGCGCAAGGTGCAAGAAGCGATGCTGGCCGTCCAGATCGAGCGCCGTTTCACCAAGTCACAGATCTTTACGCTGTATGCGAACCAGATCGCGCTGGGCCACGGGGTGTACGGATTCGAGGCCGCATCGGAGTTTTACTTCAGCAAGCCGGCCAAACAGCTCACTCTCGAAGAAGCGGCGTTGCTCGCCGGGTTGCCCAAAGGGCCGTCGCTGTATTCGCCGATCAACCATCCTGACAAAGCGGTCAGGCGGCGGAATCTGGTGATCAATGCACTGCTCGAAGACGGGAAGATCACGGCCGCGCAGGCAGCGGATGCGCGCTCGGCGCCGCTGGTGCTCCGCTTGGCGCACGACCCGAATTCCTTGTCACCATATTTTGTGGAAGAGATCCGCCGCTACCTCGAGAACAAGTACGGAGCCGACCAGGTTCATGAAGGCGGCTTGAAGGTTTACACCACCCTCGATGTGGATATGCAGAAGGCCGCGAATCAGGCTGTGCTCGACGGCGTGGCAGCCTATGAACGGCGGCATGGATGGAAGGGGCATCTGGAAAATGTAGTGGCCGAGGGAGCGGTTCTCGACAAGTATTCGCATCCCGACTGGGACGACGAACCGGAAGTGAATGGATATGTCCACGCGCTGGTGACCGCGTCGGGCACGGGCATCGCCACGCTGAAGTTTGGAAAATATACCGCCGCGCTCGGTCAAGCCGACGTGGCTTGGACGCAGCAGAAACTCGCCAACATTCTCAAAGCCGGCGATATTTGCTACGTCAGGATTCTTACGCTGGGTGCGAACGGCGCGGCCCGTGTCAGCCTGGAAGAGGATTCCGGCGCGCAGGGTTCGCTGCTGGCGATCGACAACGCCACTGGAGGGATCAAAGCGCTGGTGGGTGGGCGCGATTTCAACGATTCGAAATTTGACCGCGCCACGCAGGCTATGCGCCAGGTTGGGTCGTCGTTCAAACCGTACGTTTACACGACCGTCATCGACCAGGGCGCCAGCCCCGATGACACCATTCTCGATGAGCCCATCAGCTTTGATACGCCCTCCGGGCCTTACTCGCCGCATAACTACGACGAGAAATTTGAAGGCATTATTACGCTGCGGCGGGCGCTGGCGCAGTCGCGTAATATCCCGGCGTTGAAGCTGGCGAACAAAGTGGGCATCAAAACCGTGATCGAATACGCCGACCGGTTTGGCATCACAGCGAAGCTGCCGCCGTATTTGCCGGTAGCGCTGGGGTCGGCGGAAATCTCGCTGATCGAGCAGACCTCGGCCTACAGCGTGTTCCCGAACGACGGTGTGCGCGTGACCCCGCGCTACCTCACGCGCGTGACCGACTATGAAGGGCGCGTGCTGGAGGAAGATTTTCCTGACGTGAAGGATGTGATCAGCGAGCGCACGGCGCGCATCATGACCTCGATGCTGCGCGAAGTGGTGCTGCACGGCACCGGGATCGCCGCCGCGAGACTGCCGTTTCCCGTGGCCGGCAAAACCGGTACGACCAACGATTTTACCGACGCCTGGTTTGTGGGATTCTCTCCCACCATGACGTGCGGAGTGTGGGTGGGCTACGACGAGAAAAAATCTCTGGGCGCGAAAGAAACCGGAGCCCACGCGGCGCTGCCGATTTGGATGAACTTCATGACGGTGGCCATGGCCGGGAAAGATGCGGGCGAGTTCCAGCCGTCGCCAGTTGCGCCGCACGCGGTCGCGCAGAAAGTCGACACGCCGGATACGGCGCCAGCCACCGAGGAAGCGCATTAGGAATGCATCCGTAGAGACGTAGCTTGCTACGTCTTGCGGGCAGCATTGCGGGTGCTGGCGAGGGAGACGTTGCAAGCAACGTCTCTACGAGAAAGCATTTATGAGAAAGAAAAAGATGTTTTGCATCATGTTCTTACTTATGTTGTTGGCGGCCGACGCTACCGCGCAGGCGGCGCCGAAGAGCACAACCGCGGAAGATGACAAAGCCGCGGTCGAAAGCGTCTTGCGCCTGCAGCAGGAGGCGTGGAACCGGCACGATCTGGATGCATTCATGGCCGGGTACTGGAATTCTCCGGAGCTCACGTTTTTCTCGCGCGGCAACCAGAACCACGGATGGCAGGAAACTCTCGATCACTATCGCGCGACGTATTCCGGTCCAGGGCACGAAATGGGTAAGCTGGAGTTCTCGAATTTGCGCATCGAAATTCTCGGACCGGACGCCGCGTTCGCACGGGGAGAGTTTCACTTGACGATGTCTGATGGCAAAACTCCCCACGGAATCTTCACACTGGTTTTTCGCAAGTTTCCCGACGGATGGAAGATCATTCACGACCATACGTCGGCCGCCGAGTGAGCACTAACCCCGCTGAACGGTGCGTCTGCCATAATCCAGAAATGCCGCCGGCGATCGCCGCCGAACCGTTTGGCTTTGACGTCACGGCGCGACCGCAGCCCGTACCAGATCCCGTGTGCGAGTAATAAAACTGAGGAGGGCGCGCTGTGAAAAATCCCGTACGTTTCCTGCTTCACGTGCCTGTTCCCTGGGTATTCGTTCTGAACTATCTTCTCGGCGTAGCGGTAGAACGAATGTTTCCTCGCGTCATTTCTCCCCAGGCCGCCCAAATGAGCACGATTGCCGGAGCTGTTCTGTTTGCCGCGGGTGCGGTGATTGCAGGCTGGGGCCTCGTGCTCTTCCGCAAGGCGAAGACCACGACGGTTCCGGGAAAGTCGTCGGCGGAATTGGTGACCTCTGGGCCTTATCGCTTCACGCGCAATCCCATGTATGTAGGCCTCACTCTTGCCTACCTCGGCGAAGCGGGACTGCTGAAACAGCTCTGGCCTGCGATTCTTCTGCCCCTCACGATTGCCTATGTCAACTGGACCGTGATTCCTGTCGAAGAGGCGAAGCTGGAAGAAGTCTTCCCAGGCGCGTACCAGCAGTACCGCTCACGTGTGCGTCGCTGGATCTAGACTTCGCGCCCTACTTCTTCACCCGCACTTGGACGCGGGTTCCTTCCGGCAGCTTCCCATTCGAGAGTTCCACCGTTCCGTTGCGCACGATGCCTTCGAATTCCTGCTGCTGAGCCGCTGGCCGCGCGGGCGAGTCGCCCGCGCCCACACTTGCACTGCTTCGTCCCATGCCTTTATCCATGGCATTGTTGGCCAGTTGGTCGGCTTCCTGATTTTGTTCGCGAAAAGCGTGGCCGATCGAGAACCAGTCGAGTTGTGCGATTAATTCTTTGGCACGGCCGTGCAGATCCTGCAACACGGCGTTCTTCACCTTGTAGATGCCTTTGATTTGCCGGACCAGCAATTCGGAATCGCTGATCAGCTTGAGCGCTTTGGGGCCGTGTTTGATGGCATATTCGAGGGCGG
This sequence comes from Candidatus Sulfotelmatobacter sp., assembly GCA_049512555.1. Taxonomy (GTDB): domain Bacteria; phylum Acidobacteriota; class Terriglobia; order Terriglobales; family Acidobacteriaceae; genus Sulfotelmatobacter. Next base: position 5,785 of record JBEKWZ010000136.1, read on the forward strand.
CGATCAGTCCCTGATATTCGGCGAAGTTGTTGGTCTGGTGGCCGAGATATTCGCTGAGCGCGGCGACTTTGCGTCCGGATTCGTCTTTGATCACGACGCCGTAGCCGGCGGGGCCGGGGTTGCCGCGGGCGCCGCCGTCGCTGTGCGCGATCAGGTAGTGCGCGGGTGGGTTCTCGCGAGATTCGAACAGGGGCTTGGTTGCGGCGCTGCGGGAGGGATACATGAGTTCGAGTTTACAACGGGCGAGATTTCACTGGGGCTGAAGCCCTGTCCGTTTTGGGGCGTGGACGCGGCCCTAAAGGGCCGCTCTTCCACAAGGGCCGCTCTTCCACGATTCTTCCGCGATCAGATATCACGAGCTGATATTAGGGTCAGGAACGATCAGCGTCCAGCCGCCAGGCGCGTGGCCAGGCGCGGCGGCAGTTTCGCGGCGAAGATGCGGTCCTGCGCGGCTTTCAGATTGTAGGGCGTACGGTGGAAGTAGACGATCTGCGCTTCGCTATCGAACAAGGCAAAGGCGGCGCGCCAGTCGCCGTCTCGGGGCTGGCCTACGGAGCCGGGATTGATCAGGTACCGCGTAGAGGGCTTCAATTGCAGCGGAACATTTTCGGGCTGGCCAACCGTGCGGTACTCCGGACGGAAGCCGTCGGCGGAAGATCCGTTGGCGAAGAATCCGCCCTGCAAATGGGTGTGTCCAAAGAAAGTCAGCGGATTGGTCAGGGTGATCAGCGGCGCCAGCGCGTCCCCGAGCGAAACAACATATTCATCTTCATCGTTGGGCGAGCCGTGAACCAACTGAACATTCGGAAAATCCGGCAGGGAAACGGGGCCCTGCGGCAGGGCGCGGAGCCAGTCGAGATTGGCGGGCGTCAATTCCTTGCGCGTCCAGAGGGCGGCCGCGGCGGCCATGGGATTGAAATCGTCGAGGTCCATAACGCCGGTCGCAGCCTTGTCGTGATTGCCGCGCACAAAAACTTTACCCAGATCGCGTGCTCGCTCGGTCACCTCGTTGGGACTGGCGCCGTAACCGACGATGTCGCCCAAATTCACCACCACGTCGAACGACGGTGCGGCGGCGAGGGCGGCGTCGAGAGCTTCGAGGTTAGCGTGAATGTCGCTTAGCAGCAGTATACGCACGAATCACCGGACAAACTGCCGATTATAGACTAATGCCTGCGGCTAAGATGCTTGATGGGAAGCAGGGAGCTTGGTCGTGCTGAGTCTGGCAATCCGGAGAATATTCCTATGATCGGAAGCAGTTGGCTGGGATGGCGGTTCAAAGGCAAAACTCCGTTGTGGTTCCCGCTGATCGTGGGACTGCTACTGACCGATTCCGCGCTGCATTTTGGATTGTCGTTTACCGTGTCGATGTGGGCGCGGTCTTCTCCGGATGCGATCCATTCGTATCGCGTACCTTTCAGGGACGGTGCGATTTACTTTATTCAGCCGTGG
>JBEKWZ010000137.1:0-7217 GCA_049512555.1 Candidatus Sulfotelmatobacter sp.
ACGGTCATGCTCGACGTGGTCTCGCCCTGCGTCACCTTCAACGATCACGAGGGCTCGACCAAGTCTTATAAATATGTGAAAGAGCACGAAGAAACTTTGCAGGACGTGAGCTTCGTTCCCCACTTCGAGCCCATCGACGTGGAATACGATCCCGGCACAACCGTCGAAGTGACTATGCACGACGGCTCGCGTCTGCACCTGCGCAAGCTGGAAGAGGACTACGACCCAACCGACAAGATTCGCGCCATCACCCGCCTCACCGAAGCTCACGACAAGGGCGAAGTGCTGACCGGAGTGTTCTACGTGAATCCGGAAGCCCCGAACTTCATCGACATGCTCAACGTTGTTGATCAACCCTTGGCCACGTTGCCGGATTCGATGACACGTCCGCCGAAAGAAGTGCTGGATGCGTGCATGGAAGAGCTGCGCTGATTTCGAGTGGTTGTAGCTTCGAAAAAGATTGTCATTCCGAACCGGGCGGAAAGCCCGGTGAGGAACCTGCTTTTGGGGGCCCCCGGACAGTTTAGGTTACGCGGTCTTCCGTTCCGGTTCGCCGCTGTGTTCGGGATTCTGCCCGGGCTCGGGAAAATCCGAGTCCGCATCCTTCAGCATGGGGTCCTGATCGCGGTGTCCCAGCTGTTCTTGCAATCCGATATTCCCGGGCACCTTGTGATCCTCAGCTTCGGTGGCGCCCTTCGCTGTGTCCTGATCGACTTCATGTGGCATGATGAAACCTCTGCTATGAATCGGAGGGCGCGCTCTGGAATGACAGATTGGAGCAGCCCTGGCGCTTACTTTAGCACTCGGCTGGACCTGATAACAGCTCTAAAATGGCATCGCTCTCAGACCGGACGAACAACGAACCTGCTCCTGACGAACAGACCTCGTCGATGCGCCAAGGCGTGAGAGACGCATGGCTTGTCACCTTCATGGCTGTGGCCGCTTCGTCGTTACGGATCGCGATCTGGGCAGCCAATGCGATCACGCTGTGGCATCTCTATGGGCAGGCAACGGTAGATCGCGATCACCTGCGCATCGTCAAAATAAAGCCTCAACTAGTAGTCTCCAATGGCGATGTGCTGAGGGGAATCGGTGGTTACCACTTCTTCATCGGCGTCATAATATGGCTTCCGCTGACGTTTGCATTGATGTCGCTGATCTACTACACGCTACTGCCAAAGCGACATAGGGAGGCACTGCAGGCAAAAGAACAATCTCAAGGCGGCAGCGCCGTCGCGGTGATCTGGGCACTGGCCTTGCCCATCTTAGTTACTGCCGTGCTGCCGATGTGGGCAGCCCTGAGCGTCGGGGCGGGCTCAGTGGCAGCCGCTTTGATCTGGGCACGGAGACTTTAGTGTTGCCCAAAAGTCCTGGAGCGCGATCCCCCTCCGGAATTATTTTCCCGTGGTCGCAACTCCCAGCTTGCGCAACCGGTCCCGCGCCTGTAGTGCTTCCGGAGCGTGCGGATAACGCTGGATCACATGCCGCAACTCGCTGACTCCGTCGTCCTGCTTACCAAGTTCGATCAGAGCGAATCCCTTCTTCAGCTGCGCGGATGCGGCCTTGTTTCCGCTGGGGAAATTCTGCAAGACCTGGTCGTAACTTTGTGCCGCCGCCTGGTAGTTGCCCTGGCGGAACTGAATTTCGCCGAGATAGAAGTATGCATTTCCGGCTAGATCGGTGTTGGGATAGAACTTGATGTAATCCGAAAATTCCTGCGTGGCCAAGTCATTGTTGGCGCCGTTGTAATCGCGCACGCCGTTGTTATAGAGCACGTCCGGCGGTGGCGCCGATGCCATGGCCTGCTGTTGTGCCTGTTGCGTAGCCGTCTGCGCCGCCTGACTCTGCTGCGCCGACTGCATGTCTTCCAGTTGCTTGCTGACCTTGGCCAGGCGCGCCTTCAATTCGTCGAGCGTGTCGTTGAGGGATTGAATCTGGCCTGAAAGCTGGTCGACCTTCGACCCCGAGTCTCCCTGCTGCTTGGTCAGCGTGGTCTGCAGACCATTGAGCGCCACCACGGCTTTATTCACAGCCTCGGTGTTGGTCTCAACCAGGTTCTTCATCACGCCCATGCGCTCGTCGAAGCCGCGCTGCATGGCCGTCATTTGCTCTTGCAGTTGCTGCACCTGCGTCTGCAACTGCACCATGTCTTTATTCGCGCCGGAAACGGGACCGAGTCCCAGCGAGAGCACCAGCAACAACAGAAGAAACACGGAAATTCGATGTGGTTTCATAAAGGATTCCCTGAACCTGCTGATTTATTTAGATGCTTTAATTGTCCCACAGGCTGGGAGGATTCCGCACAGAAAGGGCTGCGCGGGAACCGGAATACGCAATGGGGAGGCACCAATTTCGAGCGAGGTTGCACTCTTTGGCGCACATTTGTAGGCGCGACATTCTTTGCCGCACACGGGTGCGCCCTTCCAGGCAAGATGAAACGGGGGACGCTCGTCAGCATCCCCCGCTCAAGCTTCACTTCTACTTCTGGTAGACGAGATGGCCACGGCGGTTCTGCTGCCAGCAAGCTTCGTTGCTTTCCGTGCAGAAAGGTTTCTCTTTGCCGTAGCTGATGGTCTTGATTCGGCTGGCATTGACGCCCGCCGAAGTCAGCGCGTCTTTCACCGCGCTGGCGCGCTTGTCGCCCAAGGCCAGGTTGTAGTCAGTCGAGCCGCGCTCGTCGCAGTGTCCTTCAATCGTGAGGTTGATATTGGCATGCTGATTGAGGAACGCCACGTCGGCCTGAATCGACGACTGCTGGTCGGCGCGAAGGTCAGCCTTGTCGTAGTCGAAGTAGACGTCTTTAATATTCTGGCTGAACAAGTCTTCGTCCGTGACCGTCGGAGCCGGAGCCGGCGGCGGTGGCGGCGGTTGCGTGACCGTGAGTTGCGCGGTCGCTTCCTGCGAGCCGCCCGTTCCCTTGGCCGTCAGATGATAGGTCGTCGAAGCCGTCGGAGACACGCTCTGCGACCCGTTCGGTTGGACGGCTCCAATGCCGTCAATCGAAACGTCGGTCGCATTGCTGGTCTGCCAGGTCAAAGTCGCCGACTGTCCCGGCTGAATCGAGTTCGGACTCACCGAGATGGAAGCGGTTGGGGCCGGAGGTGCCGGCGGGGGTGGGGGCGGAGGCGGAGCTGCTTTCTTTCCGCAAGCGCCAAGCGTCAGTAAAGCGCCGAGTGTAACCACGAGCAGAGACCACTTGATACTTTGTTGCTTCACTTTATTTCCTCCTGCGATCCCAGAAGCTTACCTCCAGAATCAGACGAAGCGTATTTACTATTTCCAACTCCAATTGGGTTGGGTGTTGCGACCGGTAAAAGTCAGTTGCTGGACTTTCGTGCCGTCAGCCAGCATAGTCCAGATTTCTTCCTTACCCGACCGGCTGGACTGAAACACGATGTGCCGTCCATCCGGCGACCAGGAAGGAAAGTCGTTCCGCCCGCCATCATGCGTGAGCTGCACCCACTGCTTGCTGGCGATATCCATCAGGTAAAGATCCGACGCGCCCGGCTCTCCGGGGCCATATTTCCGCACCCAGGCAAATGAAAGAAACTGCCCGTTGGGCGCCCAGTTCGGCGACACCGCATAGCCCTGATCGGTCATGCGCTGCTGGTTGGTGCCGTCGGCTTCCATGGTATAAATCTGCGGCAATCCCGTACGCCCGCTGACGAAGGCGATCTGCGCGTTGGTCTTCCGGTTCCACACCGGGGAAACGTCGGGGCCGTTATCCGTCGTCATTCTGTGTAGATTCCCGCCGGAAAAATCCGACACATAAATTTGTGTCTGGGGCTCACCCCCGTGCGACGACGAAAACGCCAGTTTGAGTCCGTCCCCCGACCACGCTGGCGACAGATTCGTGTGCCCCATGTGCGGAAAGCTCACGGGCCGGTTCAGGTCGAGCGAGAACATCATGATCTCCCAGCCGGTTTTGGTCAAACTGCTGAATGCGACCCGCGAACCGTCTGGCGACACCCGCGGCGCCAGCGAAATCGAGCCCAGATGCGTGATCTGGCGCTGGTTCGAGCCGTCGTAGTCCATCGCCCAAATCTCTTTGTGCCCGCTCCGGTCGCTGACAAAATAAATCTGGGTCTCGGCGATGCCGGCGATGCCGCCTCCCAGCCGGAAGATAATCTCATCGGCGAACTTGTGGGCCATCAGTCGCGCCCCGGCATCGCTGGCCGTGTCTTGATATTGTTTGCCCAGAACCTGTGGCGACTGCGTATTCTTTACGTCGTACAGCCAGCCTTGGACGGTCAGCCTTCCCGCAGCCACGCCGAGATTGCCGAAGGCCAGCATGGCGGCATTTGGCGGAGGCACATTCCACGCCAGGAAATTGACCTCCGGCGGCTGCCCCGGAACCTGCAAGGGATAGAAGCTCTTCGACACCAGTTCCACAACGCCCGAGACGTCGAGATCATTCCACAGAGTGCTATTGAAAGTAGTGAGCAGCGCGGCGTTCTGGGGATCGCTGGTCGCGGGCTTAAAGTCGGGGACGGCCAGCCGCACCTTCTCTACGCCGAGGCTGGTGCCCGTCTTGACCCAATCCTGAGCGTAAAGGGCAGACGAGAAAAGACCGAGAACGACGACAACGAGCGCAATCGCTGCGCCGCGGAAACTATGGGGCCATCGCCGGGGAGTTGATCTGGCGCTATCGTTCATCCGTTGGGGGGAGAAACGTACTCCGCACGATAATATCGTATCCCGATATGAATCACTTTGCAAGATTTCTTTCCTCGCCCGCGCCGCGCTATACCGCATTGTGCTCCTCTTTGGCAAGAATTGAATCAACCAGCTGTGCATCGCGGTTTACCGTCAATGCTCATTTGTTGTAGTCGAACCAAAACTCGACGAACAATTTGCTTCCTGGGTATTCCGGCGGAAGCGGTCCAAATGTGTCGATGCGCTGCAACGCACGAACCGCGCTGATGTCCAAAGAGGGCACACCGCTCGATTGTTCTACTTGGACGTTCGACGGATGCCCGTCCCGCGCAATCTCCCATTTGATATACACCCGCTGCGCCGTCGTGATTCTCGAATCAACTTCGTACTTCAGCCAGTTCTCTGTGACCTTTCGCTGAATCACCTGTACATACCACGCGTATTTCGTGCCGAAATCCCCGCTCCCAGTAATTCCGAATCCGCCCTTGGCCCCGCCCGCGCTGAACGTTCCGTAAGGCCCGCTGACCGGCCCGCCTTCTCCAAACGCGACCTGATTGCTCTCTTCTTCCGGCTCGGGCTGTGCCTTCTCCTTCGAGACCGTCTCCTGCTTCTTCTTCGGTTTTATTTTCGCGTTCTTGCCCTGAATCTCAATCGCGTCGGGCGCCTTCTCTTCGACCTTGGGTTGCGACTGAGTGATTCCCTTCGATTCGTTAGCCAGCACGTTCTGCGTCTGCGTGGGATTGGCGGGCAACGGAACCGTACTCACCAAGGTTGCGCCGATGGCTTCTCCGCCTCCTCCGGCGCCCCAGGTGTCGCCGGTCCGCGCGGAAAGAACCACCGAAAGGATCAGCACAAACGCCGTGATTCCCACATGCAATCCCAGCGACCACGCCAGCGCGCGGCCCCAGCGGTCGTGTTCGAAATAGATATCAGCGTTTGCTGCCATTTTGCACAAGAGGTTGCGTCACAATGCTGACGTTGGTTATCCCCGCCCCTTTCACGGCGTCCATGACCGTGGCAAATGCGCCAAACGGGACATTTTCGTCGGCGCGCACAAAAATAGACTGATTGCGCGGGTCGCGAATCTTCTGCCGCAATTTGCTTCCAATCTCATTAATGTTGATGGCATCGTTGCCCAAAAAGACGCGCTGATCTTTATTGATCGTGATCACCAGCCGCTCCTGGGTAATCTCGCGCACCGTCTTCGTTTTCGGTACGCTGACGTCGATGCCCGACTGCAACACCGGCGCCGTCACCATGAAAATGATGAGCAGCACCAGCACCACGTCCACCAGCGGCGTGATGTTGATATCCGCCATTGCGGTCTGCGTGCGTCCGTTGGAAGCCGTGAAGGCCATCAGCGCCTCACCTCCGGGGCAACCTGCGTCGCAACCTGAGCAGCCGCCTGGCCGTGCTCGACCGCATTGAGCACCTCGAGCGCAAAATCGTCGCTGCGCGCCGCAAACTCGCGGATCGACGCGCCAATCAGGTTATACGCAATCACCGCCGGAATCGCCGCCGCCAACCCGGCGGCCGTCGTAATCAGAGCTTCCGAAATGCCCGGAGCCACGGCGCGCAGTGTTGCCGCGCCCGCCGTGCCCAATCCCTGAAACGCATCGATAATGCCCCACACCGTGCCAAACAATCCGACAAACGGCGTCACTGCCGCCGTAATTGCCAGCCACGGCATATTCCGTTCCAGTCGCGTGATTCCCTCTGATGCCCCAATCTGCATCCCGCGCTGGATCGACAGCAGATTCCGAATCGTCCCCGAGGTCACGGCCTGCCGCTTGTATTCCTCATAGCCACCTTCAAACACACCCACCAGCGGGCTGGGCTTGAACTGTTCCGCCACCGCGGCGATATCCTGCAGTCGCTGCGCCTTGCGAAACGCGCGCACGAATCGCCCACTCTGCGCCCGCGCCCGCCGCAGCAGGCTCCACTTTGTCAGGATGATCGACCAGGACACCAGGCTGAACGCCAGCAGCGCAACCAGAACCAGTTTGGCCACGGCGCCAGTGTTGAGCAGCATATCGACGACTTCGCCGCCGACGAACACTACCAGCAAGGGAAAGAGATGCATCGTGTTTAGGAGAACGCCTGCTTAATTATAGATGAACTGGCGTGCGCGCTTTCCCGCATGTACCTGCTCCGCCAACGAAATATTTTGCGGCCGTGCCTCGTGGAAGAGCGGCGCTTCAGCGCCGCGTTAGAGAGTCCAATGTCAATTGGGCTTTAGCCCCCGAAGAGCGTTCGCCCGCCTCGAAAAGGGCCACCGCCCCTTAGACCTCTCGCCCTACTTGCCTGCGCGTCGCTTGCCGGGGCTTAGTGACTCGATCTTACCGACTCGATCTTAGTGACTCGATCGCGGATCGCGATTGCTGAAGACAAACTGCACGGTCATCGAATCCAGGTAGGGCGAATCCAGCGGCGTGAAGTGCAGATCCTTCACCTGGATCGCCACATAAAACCCGTCGACCTTCATGATCCGGCGAACGCGAATCGGCACTGCACTGAACCGGTTCGGATTCAGCCACCACAGATTGTTCTTCGGGTCGGGC
>JBEKWZ010000138.1:0-7187 GCA_049512555.1 Candidatus Sulfotelmatobacter sp.
ACCACAGAGGGCAGAGAGGAACACGGAGGAAATTAATGCCGAATGATGGCCCTGCTCGCAGTCTACCGACGTGGTGAGCCTCATTTGTCGAGTTTCATTTGTCTAGCTTTGCGGGCCAGTTCAGAACGACGGACATGGGGGTGGTCGACGCCTGCTTCACTTGGGTGTTAATGAGAAATCGCTGTCCATCGCGGCTTACATCGTAGACGAACAAGTCGTAAACCAGGATGGGTTGCCGGGGCGTGCTCTGGAAGAGTATGACGGGAGTGCCGGCATCGAAGTGAGCTCCGGTCGTAACTGGCGCTGCCATCATCTTGCCGTCCGAAGAAAGATAGAACAACTCTTTGCCATCGCCGCGCCAGCGGGGCTGTTCGCCTCCGCCCGAGGAGACTTGCCATCGACCGCGTGCGTCAGGAAACGAGGTCACGTAGATCTCCCACTTGCCGCTCTCGTTGGAAGCGTAGGCCGCCCACTTTCCGTCTGGCGAAAATTGGCCGTTCCGCAAGACGGACGGCGCTTTCAGGAACAGACTGCTCTTCAAGTCTGGGTAGGTCACGAACCACAGGTCTGGGCCGCGGCAAAAGAGGATGTACTTTCCGTCTCTGGACCAGTCACTGGGAAAGTTGCCGATCTCACCCTGAACAATATTCTTTTCGTCGATGGCACCATCGGAATTCTTCACGAAGAGGCCGAAGTAGGTTTGGCGATTCGACGCAAACACCAACCGGGTGGCATCGGGACTCCAGATGGGAACCGCGTCAATGGCGGGGTCAAAGGTAAGGCGCTTGCCGCTATCCGGCTGCAATTCGTAGGTCCATACGTCTATGTTCAGGCTAGCCATGTCGGTCTTGTCGGTAGCCACCGATCTTCCATTTGGAGCCAGGAATACGTTGCCATACACTTCGGGCCTGCCCACTGTGCCAGCCGCATTGCCCTTGCGGTCGAACCACACCAGTTGCGAGAGGGCGGCCTCGCTGCCACTCTGGGCGACCAGCAGGCCTTGATTGGAGACGGCAAATATCGCCCGCTTGACCTGGGGCAGAAACTGAACCTCAGGCAGGATTACGGTTGGTTCTCCCGTCAAAGCGAAGCCCTTGAGATCAAATGGCTGGGCCAGCAGAGTTCTGTCTTTGTAAAACAGCAGGTAGCCGGGCACGGCATAAGCGGCGTTCGCGGTCGATTCCACGACGAAGCGCTTTTCGTTGGAATCGAGGGAACCCACATAAATGGCATTGACACCCTTCTGCCCGGTGAAGTTGGCCGCCAGGTAGAGGAAATGATTTCCGTCGGGCAGAAACACGGGCCAGCGGAGACTGCCCTCTCCACGACTCGTATCCAAACTGCTGATGCGCGTGGCAGCTCCGCCCGACGCGGGTACTCGAAACAAACCAGCGGTCGTCTCCGGCGCGAAAACGATCACTCCATCTTTGTTCCACGTTCCGCCACGGCCCGAAGGGGCATCGCAGATTGTCTGCACCGGACCGCCCGCGACCTCCAGCTTTTTCAGTTGTGCGTCGGCAAAGAATGCGATCGATCGCCCGTCCGACGACCAGAATGGATAGGTGGCACTCTCAGTGCCGGGGAGGCTTCTTGCGCTGGGGGATCCCAGTTCATAAATCCAGATTACATTCTTTCGCGCGGATTCTTGATAACCGACCACGGCGATGGTGTGCCCGTTGGGAGCGACGGCGATGTCGGTCGCGGGAAACGGGAGCGGAGCGGGGAAATACATGGATTCTACGGCTGGCTTCGAATTTCGCCACCAAACTGTTCCGGCGATCAGAATCAGGAAGAGGGAAGCTGCGATGATCCACGCGAGCGATTCTTGACTGCTGCTTCGCTGCGCCGACGGAATCACAGCGCTGGGGGACGCGGTGCTTTCCGCGCTCCACTTCAGTTCGTGGATCAGGTCGCGAGCGGTTTGCCAGCGGTCGTTGGGGTCTTTGGCGAGGGCCCGCTGAATCACATGATCGAGCGCGGGTGACGCCATGGGCTGCACTGACGAGACGGGCTCGGGCTCTTTCTCAAGGATCGCGCTCATTACGCTGATCTGGCTTTTGCCCGCGAACGCCCGCTTGCCGGTCATCATTTCGTATAACACTGCACCGAGAGCAAACAAGTCTGAGCGTGCGTCTGCATCTTGTCCTTGCACCTGCTCCGGGGCCATGTATTGAAATGTCCCGACGATCATGCCTTCAACGGTGAGTGGCTTGCTCATGGTGGCCATGGAACCGGAAGCCAGCTTGGCCGCGTTCGGTGCCGGCTTGGCGAGTCCAAAATCCAGCAGCTTCGCGCCCGACTTGGTGAGCATGATGTTCCCCGGCTTCAAGTCGCGATGCACAATGCCATGGGCGTGCGCCGTTTCCAGTGCTTCCGCAATCTCAATCCCGTATTGCAGCGCCTGCTTGAGTGGCAGCGAACCTTTTTTCAGGCGGTCGGCGAGCGTCTCACCCTCCAGCAGCTCCATGACCAGATAGTCGGCCCCATCCTGCGAACCGATGTCGTAGAGATGGCAAATATGGGGATGGCTCAAGGCCGAAATCGCTTTAGCCTCGCGTCCGAAGCGCGCCTTGAAATCAGGATCGGAGGAAAGATGCGAGGGCAGGACTTTGATGGCTACATCTCTACCGAGCCGGGTATCGTGGGCACGGTAAACTTCGCCCATACCGCCGGCACCCAACGGCGATTGAACCTCGTACGGCCCGAGCTTCGTGCCAGCAGTGAGCGCCACTTGTGGGCATGATTATATTCCCAACCGCTTATTCTGAAGCGAGTGACTGTGGTCAGACTGTGGTCAGAATTCCAGGCGGGCCTGGAATGCGATCATCCGCGGGCTGCTATCGCCGCCCAGGCCGACGCCGAGCAGGCCGGTCGGCGGAGCAGTGGTGTAGGTGAGCGCCCCGAATCCGGTTTGCGTGGAGGGTTTTCCGGGAATGCCGGCCAGGGCCATGCTGGGAAGGCCGAAGTTGGGATGGTTGAAGATGTTGAACGACTGGGCTTCCAGCCGCAGCTTTACGTGTTCGCTTACGGGGAACCATTTCGTTAGATAGAAGTCGCCCCAGACAAAGTTCGGACCCCGGAGGGCGTTGCGGCCGAGATTGCCGAACTGACAATCCTGCGGAATGTCGCCGCTAGTGCCATTGCACTTTCCGGTACTGGGATCGACGGTCGACACGAACGCATTGGGATTGAGCCACTGGAGCGTGCCCGGTTGCGTGACTTGAGGGACCGGCTGGTGCTGATAGAGCGGAACGCCCGGTACGACGCTGGCGAACTGCGGACCACTGCCCTGTACGATCCCCCTCGGCGTGCAGAGCCCGTTGGGCGTCGCCCTGACGCAAGCGGAATAGGGCGTGCTCAGGACCGAGAACGGAATGCCACTGTGCCAAAATGCGGTGCCGGAAATCTGCCAGCCATTGAGCGCATATCCTAGCGCGCGACTGTGCACTTTGATGGGCAGCTGATAAACGTACTGCGCACTCAGATTGTTCCGGATGTCGTAATCGCAGGGGCCGTAGTCGCGTGCGAGTTCTCCGGGGAGCGGCGAGAGAATTCCTCCGGCAGAGAATTGCAGGAAGCCTCCGTTCGAAACCGTGTCCATGCAGCGGCTCCAGGTGTAGTTGATCTGGCCCTGCAAGCCGTGACCGAGGCGCTTCATGGCGGTGAGTTGCAGGCCGTTGTAGTGACTGTTCTCGCCGGTGGAGAGTTGGGTTACAGCACCGAATCGCGGATCGGTGGGCTGTGGATGGGTGGGCTGCGAATAGGGGAACGGCGTGAAACAGCCCGGACACACCGTCTGATAGCCGTTCACTTGCGTGAGGTAGGGCTGGTTCACGGCTCGTGTGCCGACGTATTGCGCTTGCAAACTCGCGGTTGTGCCGAGTTGATGTTCCAGTCCAAGACTCCATTCCATGAAGTAGGGAGCGTGGAGTGTGCCATCGGGAACGGCCGTAATCGCGACAGGCGGAAGACAGGTTGTGGGAGTTGACTGTGGAGAAGCGCAGGAAAGCTGGCCACTGGGAAAACCTGAAGTGAAGATTTGATGAGCAGCTACGGTTGCATCGACGGCGCTGTTGGGCACGCCGGGTGCAATGGATGTGCCGCCGACGGTGCCGAGCAGGCCGCCTTGAAAAGTCTGGACATAGGGAGGGTTCACGCCGATGAGATCGGCAACGCTGCCGGGCAAAATGTCGCTGAAAATTCCGAAGCCGGTGCGCAGCACGGTTTTGGGCTCGATCTGCCACGCAATCGCCATCCTCGGTTGCAGGATCGCGAGCGGCGTCGAGGAAAAAACATGACCGAGACCAGTCTGAATGGCGGCGTTCAGGGGCTGATTGACGTCGTGCGAGATGGAGGCGAAAGAGCCGGGCAGGCGCGCGATCTGGCGATGAGGATTGAGCGGATTGGAATTCAAGGTGTCGCGCAGACCGAAAGTCCAAGTCAGGTTGCGGGTCACTTTCCACGTGTCTTGCGCATACAGGTCGAGATTCAGAAAATTGAAAGGCTCGTTGGCGGCCGTAGGAAACGTTTCGCTTGCGGTCGACGCGACGCCGTAAATGTATTGCGGCAGGGTGGTGTAGATCACCGTGGGAACGGAACCTTCGCCGAAGTCGTAATCATTCAACCAGAAGATTCGCGTGTTGGTTCCGAAGCGCAGCTCGTGTGCGCCGCGGCTCCAGGCCAGGTTGTCGTTGAGGAAGAGGCGCGAGGCGCGTCTGCCTTGAACCCAAGTGTTATCGAGTCCTCCGACGGGCGTGAAAGGCGCATTGGCTCCGCTGCCTTGCAGAACAATCGGAAATGCGGAAAGTGTTTTCTGAAAGTCAGCTGGACCAAACAGACTTTCATACCACGAAAATGCCGGGTTGAAGTAGTTCACCAAATGCTGAGAGAAGACGAGGGTGTATCCGGCGGCGAAAGAGTAAAGAGGCTGGGGAGACACGGAATCGAATAGAGGATTGATCGGGTCAGTGTAGGCCGCCTGCAGACCGGTATCGGCTTGAAAGCGAAACCATGCCGTGGTCCTCTCACTGAGGTTGTAGTCGATGCGTGCGGTCTGTACTTGTTCGTGGTCGTCGCTGGAATGAGAAACGCTTTGGCGATTGGCACAGCCGTTCCCGTCGTTGGCGATTGCGGGCGGGCCTCCGCCGACATCGAACGGACAACCCAGCACTACGAGGGGCGATCCGCTGGTGCTTCCATAGAGCGAAAACATCTGCTGATAAAAGGGGACTAACTGAGGGGCTGCGGGGTAACTCGTACCGGTGACGGAATCGGTGCCGCCGAGCGGAAGCTGCTGCAACACGTATTGCTGAAATGCGGCGGTGGGAACCGTGGTGGGTGTGACAATGGGCAGCGCAATGCGGACCCATTCGCTGTCGAAGAAGAAGAACAGTCTGTCGTGCAGGATGGGCCCGCCCAGACTGCCTCCGAAATGATTCACGGTTGATCCGGGCTTGTGATTGCCCGTGGTGGCGTTGGTGAAATAGTCTGCCGCGTTCAGGACCGCGCCGTTCCACAGTTCGTAGAGATTTCCGTGAAACTGGTTGGTGCCGGACTTGGTGACGTAGTTGACCTGAGAAGCGCCGTAGCGGCCCTGGTCGACGGAGTACGAGAGAGTGTTAACGGTCACTTCGGAAATGGAATTCAGTCCGAGCACGAGGTTCGTGGAGAGTCCGCTGTTCAGATTGGTCAGCGGATCGTTGGTTTCGAGTCCATCGACGATGTATCCGTTGGAGAGCGCGGGCAGGCCGTTGAATTCGACGTTGCCGTAGCCGTTGGTGCCACCGACAAAATCGTTGCCGCTGCCAGCGGTGTTGATGAGCGCGCCGGGAGCGAATTGTAGAGGGTAAGTTAGATCTCCGCCGGGATTGGGGAGATTCTCCAGGGCGGGCGCGCTCAAGTTTGTGGAAGTGTTGGCATTTTCCGCATTGATGAGCGGAGGCTCGGAACTGACCTCGACGGTTTCTCTGGCTTGAGCAACTTTGAGCTTGAAATCGACGGTCTGCTTCTGGCCGAGACCGGAGGAGACATTGTCGTTTTTCTGGGGAGCGAAACCTGCCGCTTCGACTCGAACCGAGTAAGTGCCGGGCTTGAGCTGGGGAAAGTTGAAGCGGCCGGCGTCATCGGTGTGGGCTATGCGAGTTGCTCCAGTCTCGCGACTTGTGACCGTGACCACGGCGCCGGAGACGGCGGCGTTGGATGCGTCTGAGACCTGGCCGACGATCGCGCTGGTGGTCTCTCCCTGGCCGGATGCGCGGGGGGAAAGTAATGCTACTACCGCGAGAAGAAGCGAGATGTGAACTGCGCGGATCATACTTCCAGGCCTGATTTCGTTTTCTCCTGCGAGCAAGTTATCGGTCGCCGTGCAGGATTTGATAGATCACTATTGCGAACATGAAGACTAGATAGAAACGGAGAGCCCAGAACAGGATCTTTTCCGTGAGCGTTAACTGGCGACGGGGGCAGTGATGTTTTTCTTTGGTGGAGATGAGTTGGTCGGGTTCGAGCGAGGCGACGACGGAGGCGAGGTCTTCACTGCTGATGTCGGCGTCGGACGCGGGATTGAGGTGCGGGTTCATTTAGGATCCGCCTCCGGGTTTGGTGGAATATGCGCCCTCAGGGGCTAAAGCCCTCGAGTCAAGAGATACCTTGATCGCAGCGCTGCAAGCGCTGCGCCACCCAAAATCTAGCCAAGCTATCGCTGCTCGTCCCGCAAACTGCGAAGGCGAAAATCCGCTGGGGCTAAAGCCTGGATTGATTGTGCCTGCTCTACGCGGCGCTAAAGACGCCGCTCTTCCACGGCGGTAAACGCGCCTGTGTTGGTTCTTAAAGCGCCGTCCGCAATTTATTGTCACGCCCATTTACTTCCCTCCAAATATGGCGAGGGAGTGGGGAGCAACTACGCTGACGCCGAACAGGAGTCCGGCGGCGACCAGGATGATGACCACCCCGAGCGCGAGGATGTTGGCCCACAGCGGGCTGACCAGGTCGCCCATGATCTCGCGGTCGTTGACCAGCATGTAGAGGAAGAGCAGCGCGGGAGGCATGGCCAGCACGGCGATCACGTTCACGATGAGGACGATGTAGACCAGGGGGATGCCGGGGATCAGGACTAATCCGGCGGCGGCGGCGGCTTCGAGAATCAGGACGAGATAAAAAGATTTCCCCTGCTGGAAGGGAAGATTCAG
>JBEKWZ010000139.1:0-7172 GCA_049512555.1 Candidatus Sulfotelmatobacter sp.
GTTTTCCCGTGCTCCAGTCCACTACGTTAAGAGGCGCTGGAAACAGGACTTCCTGATCAAAGCTGCTCGTCGCCACCGGCAGGCTGCCGACGGTAAAGGAGGGAACGAGCGGCTGCCGATCTGCCTGAACGGTAATGCCGGGCTGCTGGCTGGAGCTGACTGTAATTCCGCGCGTGCTTTCAGGCGAAGTCGCGGACTGCTCAGTCGTCACTCGCGGGGCTAACAGCGTAATCTCGCCCAGATCCGCAGCAATGCTCCCAACCAGCTCTTTGTCGAGCGGCTCGCTGGTCACCACGATCAGCTGCGTCGATCCCACGGGAAGCGAAGTAACGACCCGCAGATGCAATTCTCCGTTGTCGCGAACAATGTTGCGGAAACTGTCCGTCACGAAACTCGGCAGCGTAAGCGCCGCGCCTTTGGCTTCGTCGCACAGCGGCAAGCGCTTCTGCCCGTACCAGGCGCAAACCTTTCGCCGTCCCCAGGCCGGATCGTGTTTCCGCAATCCCGCCAGCGATTCCGCAGCAGGATTTTCGCCGCGCTCGATACGCGAGGCGAGTTCGTTGCTGACCGCAGCGTTGGCCGCTTCCAGGCTTCTCAACTGTGAATGAATTTCCGAAGTAAACACAAAGACCGCAAATTGTCCCGCCAACCCATAGAGAGTGATCAACGCCATCGCCACCAGCAGCACGGCCGGAATCACTCCGATGAACATGTAGGTAACAATCAGACGATTCCGCACCCGCCACAGGATTCGCCGCTTCACCCAGCGGAACGCGAGGATGGCATACAACACGGCAGAGACGAAGATCAGGTATCCGACCCAGCCTCCCAAATGCTCGCCCCAGGATTTGGCAAACATCCCCAACAATTTCTGCAGCGCGAACAGTACCGCGGCCATGCCCGCCAGATAGCAGGCCAGCCGCGCCAGCCGACCCTCCGGCCAGAATCCGGCCTTGATCAACCGCAGCCGCACGTCTTGATAGGACCATTGCATCGTGTTCGTCAGGATTCTGTTTTGTCATCCTGAGCGAAGCGAAGGACCTATGCACTCGGCCCACTGCAAGGGTCCTTCGCTTCGCTCAGGATGACAGTTCATCTACTGTCGCGAATACGCGCCGCTGTCAGATCTCTGGATAAAGATCAAAGAACGCTTCCAGACTGGTGCGCAATTGTTTTTCGATCTCTTCCTTGCTGCCTTCGAGCACGTGCATGGTGACGTGGGCCTCGCGGCCATTCTTCAGCTTCACGGGAGCTTGTCCCACCTCGGTCACATCCTCAGACGGCAACAGCCTCATGCCATACACCAACGTCAGATTCGCCATGAGTCAATTCTACGACGAGCCAGCGCGCTCCCGCGAACCGCGAATCGTTTGGGACCGTCGTTTCGCACTTAAGATTCCTGCCATTCTCATTTAGAATTCCCCAGTGCCTAGCCCAGTGCCCAGCAAAGTGCCAAGCCCAGTGCATCGCATGCCGCCCAGAATTCTGCTCCCCACACTCTTGACTGTTCTTCTCACCGTCGCGCTGGCGCCGCCCGTCGCGGCCCAGGAGCCGCCGGCTAATCCGCCCGCAACTCCGCAGGTGAAGGTGAACATGCTGAACGTGTGCACGCCTTCCGCCGACGAGCAGAAAGAAATTGCCGCGGCTCTGGCCCGCATCCCCAAGCAGCCGTTGTTCAGCGCCGATTTCGAAGTCAGCCGTGGCCGCTCGACCCTGACCGACATGCCCAGCTTTTTAGCGGCTGGACAGCCCGGCCATGTCGCCGGTGAACCCTCGGTTGCGAATTACGTCCGCATTCGCCGTGAATTTTCCGTGCAGGCGCTGTTCGCCAGCGTGCAATATTCCTTCAGCAACGACGGCGCGAACATGGTCGAGACCCTCGTGCTGCACGTGCGCGATCCCAAGGACCTGATTCAGGTCGCGATTGAAGACAGCGCCTCCTCGGTCACCACTTCCGAGGCCATGCTCGCGTCGAACACTCCCGCCAACCGCGTCCGGCTGGAACGTTTTGGAAAACCGTCGATTGCTCTGGCCCGTTGTACCGCCGCCGACAGCGGTGCCGCGATCGATCAGAGTGCCTACGAACCGTTGTTCCGCAGCGCGTCGGACGTGCTGGTGAATTATCGCGCCTTGTTGAACGTGAAAAGAATCGTCCCCGAGGAGTTGGCTGCTATTGGCGAATCGAAGCAGAAAGCCGCCACCAAGCCCAATGCCGCGAAGCCGCCGGGCGCGAAAAAGTAGGATCAAGAACGCGAGCCTTTGAGAATCAAAGAACGTGAGTGTTTTGAAAGGGCGCGGCTTCAAGCCGCGCCGTCTAAGGTCTCACAAAAGAGTCGGGGCTTCAGCCCCAGCAGGGCCTGCATCGAAATCGGAACTCAACCATCTAACCAGCAGCCAGAAAATCATCCATGAGCGAAACGCGAGAAGTCGTCATCATCGGGTCCGGATGCTCCGGACACACCGCCGCGCTTTATGCAGCGCGCGCCAACCTGAAGCCGCTGGTCATTGAAGGCCACGAGCCCGGCGGACAACTTTCCATGACCACGCTGGTCGAGAACTTTCCCGGATTTCCCGAAGGCATCCTCGGCCCCCAGCTGGTCGAAAACATGCGCAAGCAGGCCGAGCGCTTCGGCGCCGAATACCGCATGGCGCATCTCACCAGCGCCGACCTCAGCCAGCGCCCGTTCACGCTGCATATAGGCGTCCATCAAGTCCACGCCCAGACACTGATCATCGCCAGCGGCGCCTCCGCTCGTTGGCTAGGCTTGCCGCACGAACAAGAGCTCATCGGCCACGGCGTATCTTCCTGCGCGACGTGCGACGGCTTCTTTTTCTCGGGAAAAGAAATCGCCGTAGTCGGCGGCGGCGACTCCGCCATGGAGGAAGCGATCTTCCTCACCCGCTTCGCGACGAAGGTGACAATCATTCATCGCCGCGACGCCTTCCGCGCCTCGAAAATCATGCTCGAACGCGCCCAGAAGAATGAGAAGATACACTTCCTGCTCGACACCGTGGTCGAAGACGTCTACGACATCAACCACAAAGAAGTCACGGGCCTCAAGCTGCGCAACGTGAAAACCGGCAAGGTCTGGGACTTCCCCACCAACGCGCTGTTTCTCGGCATTGGCCACGAGCCCAATGCAAAAATGTTTCACGGCCAGCTCGACACCGACGCCGACGGCTACCTCAAAACCCACAACTACGTTCTTACCCGCGTGCACGGCGTCTTCGCTTGCGGCGACGTGCAGGACCGCCGCTATCGCCAGGCCATCACCGCGGCCGGAACCGGCTGCATGGCCGCCATCGAGGCCGAGAGATTCCTGGAAGAGCATGGCAAATAAGGACGAACCGCTCCTCGCTAACCTAAAGAAGCTAGTACTTCGGTGACCTTCGGCCATCGTGGGGCTTTCACTAAACTAATATGAGATGAAAACCCTGTTGCGGCAGGCCGCAGTTGGGACCCTGCTTCTTGCCGCGTTGTGCCTTACTCCCACGCATTCCCAATCTCAGGAAGCGAGCAAACGACGGCTGTTGGAGCGTGTGGCTGCGCCCTATCCGGCACTCGCGCGCAGCATGGCGCTCGTCGGCGTTGTAAAAGTCGAAGTACTCGTCGCTCCCGATGGCACCGTGAGGACCGTCGATATCAAAGGCGGACATCCCGTGCTGGCCCAGTCCGCCGTGAATGCAGTCCGCCACTGGAGATGGGAAACGGCCGCTCACGAATCCCGCGAGGTAGTGGAAATCAAGTTTTCCGGGGTTGAGTGAAAATTAGTTGATTAGCTGTACTCCCGCCGAATCTCCGAGATGTGACTGCGCCCTGCCCTGATCGAGTAATGGTGCATTTTCGATTCCAGCCGGCAATATCAACTTCGGCGTCATCCCGAGCGGAGCCGTCTTGGTAGACCCCCGGCTTCTAGCCGGGGGCGCGCGAAGCGCGGCGAAGCGAGAGATCTCACGCGTATCGCCGCTAATCGCCAGGACCAAGCTGCACCACGACCTGTGATCGCCGTCCTGCTTCCGCGCACCTGGTTTGTGATACAAACTTCTGTGGTCTTCCTACACGTGGCCGCCATTCCTTTTCTCATCTTCCCGGACATTTTCTTTCGGCGGTCGACTTGTCCGGATCTGGCAGGTACTTCATGTTAAGGGCCTTCTTCGTCCGTCTTTCTGAAAGTCGTTCCTTGCGCGGATTTGCCGAGCGCACCGCGATCGGCCGCCGCGTTTCTGGCCGCTTCGTCGCGGGCACGGAAATCGCCGACGCCGTCCGCGTCACTCAAGCCGTCAACCGATCCGGCATGAACGTCAGCATCGATAACCTGGGCGAGAACGTCACCAACCTCGACGAAGCCCGTCAAAGCGCGCAGCTCTACCATCAGATTCTCGACGCCATCGCCGCCAATCACCTCAACGCCAACATCAGCCTCAAGCTCACCCACATGGGCCTCGATGTCGACGAGCAACTGGCTCGCGACATCGTCGCCGGCCTAGTAGCGAAAGCTGCATCGATGAAGCCAACCGGTTTTGTGCGCGTCGATATGGAGGGCTCTCCCTACACCCAGCGCACCCTTGACTTCGTTCATGAACTGCACCGCATGCCCGGAAATCAGAATTGCGTCGGCACCGTGATTCAGGCTTATCTCAAGCGCTCCGAGAGCGATGTCGAAAAATTGCTGGCCGAAGGCATCCGTATCCGCCTGTGCAAGGGAGCCTACAAGGAACCCGCCAGCATCGCGTTTGAAAGCAAGGCCGACGTGGATGCGAACTACGTCAAGCTGATGAAGATCCTGATGAAGAGCGGCATTTACCACGGCCTCGCCACGCACGACGAAAACATCATCAAAGAGGCGCAAGCCTTCGCCACGCGCGAAAACATCGCCCGCAATTCTTTCGAATTTCAAATGTTATACGGCATCCGCCGCGACCTGCAGCAGCGCTTGGTGCGCGACGGCTGGGGCATGCGCGTCTACGTCCCCTTCGGCACCGAGTGGTATCCCTACTTCATGCGGCGGCTGGGCGAGCGCCCGGCGAATGTGTTCTTCATCGCCCGCAATTTGCTGCGAAACTGATCATTTTTCGGGTGAGGACGTTTTGTGATATACTGAATACATCGAATACATATATCTATGGCTACTTCTATACGTCTTCCCGAAGAGATTGAGCGCCGTCTGGACGCCCTTGCCGAAAAGACCGGGCGCACCAAGGCGTTCTACATTCGCGAAATGATTTTGACCCATCTCGACGAACTGGAGGACTACTACCTTGCAGCCGATGTCGTTGAGCGCGTGCGCAAAGGCCAGGAGCGCACATACACTGCGAAAGAAGTGAGACAAGATCTTGGCCTGGGCGATTGAGTACACCGACCATGCCCGCCGCCAGCTTCGCAAACTAGACAAACCATCGGCGCGTCGGATTCTCGACTACATGGATCAGCGCATCGCTCCCCTGGAAGACGCTCGCACTCAAGGTAAAGCCTTGCGTGGCCCTCCGGGAGAATTCTGGCGCTATCGCGTGGGAGAGTACCGCATCATCTGCGAACTGCACGATAACGAATTGCGCGTCCTGGTTGTGCGCGTTGATGGACGGAAAGATATCTACCGCTAACGCGGAATCGGGAATGGGGAAAGCGGGCCGGCTACGGCCCGTCGCCTTCCGCTGGCGCCAGCGGCAGCCGGGTGGCCCCGCGCATCATCTCGCGCTCCTGGTCTGAGAACATGCCTCGAAAGCGCGGAGAGTCAATGACTCTTTCGCGCTGGTCTGGCGGCATCGAACGCAGATCGCGCACCGCCGTAGTCACCATGCGCTGGCGATCCGGAGGAAGTTGCCGCATCTGCCCATAGATTTGCCGTGCCTGCTGCTTCTGAGCGGGCGTCAGATGTTCCCACGTCTCCATGCGGTTCAGCACGCGCAATTGCTGTTGTGGCGGCAGGGCAGAAAAATGCTGCAGACGCTGCCGCAGCAGTTGCTGACGCGCCGGCGGCAGGCGGCGAAACCCAGGATCGTTCTGCAGCGCGCGTTCTTGTTCCGCGGGAGGCAGGTCTTTGTAGCGCCGCAGCCAGTCCCCCGCATGACCTTGTACCCGCGGACGCCCCATCCCTGGCCTAAACCCCGGCCCCGGCCTGAGCGCAGGACTCGTCCTGATCCCAGGCGCTGGTCTCGGCGCCAGTTGCCGCGGAGCTGGTGCAGGTGTCTCATGTGCCTGAGCAGGATGGAAAGGCGCGCTACGTGGCGGACCGCCACCATGCGGGAAACCAGAGTGCGCCAGACTGGAGGCAGGCATGGCGACAGCTATGGCCAAACCGGCGGCCGCCAGCCATCCCGTCCTCAATTGTCCCCACCTCATGTTTCCCCGCCCTGTGTCGTACTTCGCCGTGACGCGCTGCCGTGACGCAATGAAGCTCTCAGTTTCTTCTTCGCCCCTGACTTTCTCAGCGCCAGAACTTCACCATCCCAAACTCACCGCCACGCGAACCTTCTACGGATTCGCTTCGACGTCCTGCTGCACCGCCAGATCATCCAGCATCTCGAAATCTGAATACATGTCGTGATTATTTTCCAAGGCCTGCAGATCGCTCACCGCCGTGCCCGGCCCCGGATCCACCTCGGCCACGGGCTGCCCTTGATCGGAAATCCTGCCCTTGCCGACGTACAGACCCACGCCAACTCCCAACAGCACCGTCAGAGCCGCCGCCAGCACGGGACGCCGGAACCAACGCAACCAGCCCGCTTGTGGTTTGGCCATCTCCTCCCGCAACCGGGCCTGAAAGCGCACGTCGAAATACGGCGACGGCTCCGGCACCTGCCATTCATCCAGCAGCGCCATGGTGGCGCGCATCGCCTTCAATTCTTCGGTGCAAGCCCCGCAGCTTTCCAGATGCTTGTTCTCGTCCGCCGTGGCGTCGCTGAATCCAGCGGCCACTTCGGGCATCCGTTCTCGAATTTCATTGCAGTTCATAACCACTTCCCCTTTAACCCTCATCGCCACTTACCGCCCACAAGAAAATATCCCAGGAAAAACCGTTCTTCTACACAAATTCTTTTAACTGGTCCCGCAAAGTCTCATACGCCCGGAAGAGCAACGACTTCGTCGCCGACTCGCTCTTCTTCAAAACCTCGGCAATCTGCTTGTAATCCATCTGCTGGTACTTGTGCATGATCACCGCCAGCCTCTGCTG
>JBEKWZ010000140.1:0-7144 GCA_049512555.1 Candidatus Sulfotelmatobacter sp.
TCAAACAGAAAAATCTTCCTGATCTGAATGATGACTTCGCCAAGGAACTGGGCGAGTTCACGAGCCTCGACCAGGTCCGCAAACAGATTCGCGAAAACATGCTGGCCGAGCGCAAGCACGAAGCCGAGCGCGAAGCCAAAGACAAGCTGGTCGCTGAATTGGTGAAGCGCAACGATTTCGAAGTACCGGAGGCGCTGGTCGACCGGCAGATCGATCTCCGCCTGGAACGCGGTCTGCGCGCACTCGCGGCTCAAGGTATGAAGATGGAGGACCTCAAAAAGATGGACCTGCCGCGCTTGCGAGCAGGCCAGCGCGATCAGGCGCTGCAGGATGTGAAGTCGTCGTTGTTACTGGAACGCGTTGCGGAGCTGGAAAAAATCGACGTCAGCGACGAGGAGTTCAATCACGAGATTGCAGCCCTCGCCCAGCAGTCGAAACAGACTCCCGAAGCGGTCCGCGCTCGTTTGACACAGGATGGGGGCCTCGATAGAATCCGGAACAGAATCCGCAGCGAAAAGACCCTCGATTTTCTGTATCACCAGTCCGCGTAGCACAAAAAACGCGGACCACTTTCGAATCCTCCCCTGCAAGCTAGCCGTTGCGTCGGGGCGGAGTGTGACAGGTGAACATGAACTCAAATGATTCCCGCAATAACGATCGGAAGCAGAACGACCCGCAGATGATGCTGGTCCCCATGGTCATCGAGCAGACTGGGCGGGGCGAACGCGCCTACGACATTTATTCCCGGCTGCTGCGCGACAACATTATCTTCATCGGCACGCCCATTGACGACAACATCGCCAACCTGGTGATTGCCCAAATGTTGTTTCTGGCTCAGGAAGATCCCGAGAAAGACATCCAGCTTTACATCAACTCTCCGGGCGGCTCCATCACGGCTGGCATGGCCATTTACGACACCATGCAGTACGTGAAAAACGACGTTATGACGCTCTGCGTGGGTCAGGCTGCTTCGATGGCCGCGTTACTTTTGGCATCAGGCGAACCTAAAAAGAGGTTGGCACTGCCGAATTCGCGAATTCTAATACATCAGCCGTCTATGGGAGGTTTGTCAGGACAAGCGACCGACATTGACATCCACGCGCGTGAGATTTTACGCATGCGTGAGATTACTAACCAGTTACTTGCCAAGCACAGCGGTCAGAAACTGGACAAAGTGGAGAAAGATGTCGAGCGCGATTTCATTATGAATGCCCAACAAGCTAAGGAATATGGAATCATAGACGATATCATCTATAAGACGGCAAAAGCGGTATGATCGGCCTTCGCGGCTGAAGGAAGTCGGCGGCGAAAGGCGTGAGCGGCGGTCGACATAAAGTCGACAATCAATGGGAAAGCGCCGAGGGACGCGGGGTTCGGTCGCCGAAGAAATCTGAAGGAGTAGAGCCGAGTGAAAAACAAGTCGGGGTCCGACGAGATTCTCCGCTGTTCGTTCTGCCACAAGTCGCAGGACGCCGTAGCCAAACTGATCTCGTCGCCCAGCGATTATCCCCGCGCTTATATTTGCGACGAGTGCGTCGCGGTCTGCAATTCCATTCTCGAAGACGACCGCACTGCAACTCCGCCCAGCAGCACGCCGAACCAGCTGCCCAAACCGCAGGAAGTGAAAACCTTCCTCGACGAATACGTCATCGGCCAAGAGCAAACCAAGAAGAAGCTGGCGGTCGCCGTCTACAACCACTACAAGCGCATCTTCATGAACCGCCAGAAAACCAACGACGGCATCGAGCTCACCAAGTCGAACATCATGCTGATCGGCCCGACTGGAACCGGCAAGACGCTGCTGGCGCAAACGCTGGCCCGCATGCTCGACGTTCCCTTCGCCATTGTCGATGCCACCACGCTCACCGAAGCCGGCTACGTCGGCGAGGATGTCGAGAACATCATCCTCAAATTGCTGCAAGCCGCCGACGGCGACGTCAGCCGCACTCAGACCGGCATCATCTACATCGATGAAGTCGACAAGATTGGCCGCAAGGACGAGAACCCCTCGATCACCCGCGACGTTTCCGGTGAAGGCGTGCAGCAAGCCCTGCTCAAGATTCTCGAAGGCACCATCGCCAACGTTCCTCCGCAGGGCGGACGCAAACATCCACACCAGGAATTCACGCCGGTCGACACCACCAACATTCTCTTCATCTGCGGCGGCGCCTTCGTCGGCCTCGACAAAATCATCTCCCGCAGGATTGGCAAAAAGTCGCTCGGCTTTCGCGGCGGCGAAGACGCCGACAAGGAAGATTCGATTACCTCGAAAAAGCGCACTCAGGAATTGTTGACTGAGATCCAACCGGAAGACCTGATCAGGTTCGGACTGATTCCGGAATTTGTCGGCCGCCTGCCAGTGGTCGGCATGCTCGAAGACCTCGACGAGTACGCGCTCATCGAAATCCTCACTCGCCCCAAGAACGCCATCGTCAAGCAGTACCAGCGTCTGTTCGAGTTCGAGAACGTGCGCCTCAAATTCTCCGACGACGCGCTGCGCGCCATCGCGCGCCAGGCCATGGCACGCAAGGTAGGAGCGCGCGGCCTGCGCATGATTCTCGAAGAACTCATGCTCGACCTAATGTTCAACCTGCCCAGCCAGAAGAAAGTCAAAGAGTTTGAAGTAACGCGGGAAATGGTAGAGAAGCGCAACGCCTCGTTCGCCACCGTAATGGAAAAGGCAGGATAAGCCTCCAGAGAGACGTAGCTTGCTACGTCTCTGCCGCCGGTATGGCGAAGTAGGTTTCCGGGGCGCGGCAGGCAGAGAAATTGCCGGAAGCCTCTACAAATGCCATTTCCCACGATCAGGCGCGCAGAGTAGAATTAGCTAGGTTGGCTGTTTTTGGCCGTTTACCGTTTAGGCCTTTATTCCCAGGGAGACTCAGTGACCACATCCAAGGAAAAGTTCGAATCCAGGAAGCTGCCCATGATGCCCATCCGGGACGTGGTCATTTTCCCCTTCATGATGACCCCGTTCGTAGTGGGCCGCGAATCGAGCGTGCGGGCGCTCGAAGAGGCCCTGGCGGCGGACAAGAAGATTTTCCTGGCCACCCAGCACGATGCGTCCATCGATGAACCCAAAGCCAACGAAATTTATCAGGTCGGCACCATCGTCAACATCGTGCAGAGCCTGAAGCTGCCCGATGGCAACATCAAGGTTCTGGTCGAAGGCATTGAGCGCGGCAAGATTCTGCAAGTTGTCGACACCGAAGGCTTCATGCAGGCCACGGTCCGCGTCGCACGCTACGGCACTGAAGGCAACCCCGCGCTCGAAGCCGGCATGCAGCGCGTGACTTCCCTCTTCGAACAATACGTAAAACTCTGCCAGGCCCTGAATTACGAGACCATGATTTCGGCCGTGCGCATGGAAGATCCGGCCAAACTCACCGACGTCATCTCCGCCAACCTGCAACTCTCGATCGAGGAGAAGCAAGAACTGCTCGAGATCTTCGATCCCGCCGAGCGCCTCACCCGCATCGCGGACGTGCTCGACATCGAAATCGAAAAGTTAAACGTCGACCGCACCATCCAGTCGCGCGTGAAGCGCCAGATGGAAAAAGCGCAAAAAGAGTATTACCTCAACGAAAAGATCAAGGCCATCCAGAAGGAACTGGGCCGCGGCGAAAAGAGCGAGTTCGACGAACTCAAAAAGAAGATCGAAGCCGCGGGCATGCCCAAAGAAACCAAAGACAAGGCCTTGCAGGAACTGAAAAAACTGGAAGCCATGCCGCCCATGTCGGCCGAGTCCACGGTTTCGCGCAACTATCTTGACTGGCTGCTGGCCGTGCCGTGGAAGAAGCGCTCGAAAGAAATCCGCAACATTTCGCGCGCCGAAAAAGTTCTAAACGAAGATCACTACGGCCTGGAGAAAATAAAAGAGCGCATCCTCGAATTCCTCGCCGTGCGCCAGCTCGTAAAGAATCCCAAAGGCTCCATCCTGTGTTTCGTCGGGCCTCCGGGCGTCGGCAAGACTTCGCTGGGCATGTCGATCGCTAAGGCGACCGGCCGCAAGTTTGTCCGCATGTCGCTGGGCGGCGTGCGCGATGAAGCCGAGATCCGCGGTCACCGCCGCACCTACATCGGCGCCCTGCCGGGCCAAATCATTCAGATGATGAAAAAGGCCGGCACCAAGAATCCGGTCTTCATGCTCGACGAAGTCGACAAAATGTCGATGGACTTCCGTGGCGACCCTTCCGCGGCTCTGCTGGAAGTACTCGATCCCGAACAGAATTTCATGTTCGTCGATCACTACCTCGACGTCGAATACGATCTCTCGCAAGTGTTCTTCGTGGCCACGGCTAACGTGATGCACACCATTCCCCCTGCCCTGCAGGACCGCATGGAAGTGCTCCGCCTGCACGGCTATACCGAGCAGGAAAAAGTCGAAATCGCCAAACAATTCCTGGTCAAGAAGCAGATGCTCGCCGCGGGCCTGACGGAGAAGAACATCAAGTTCACCGACGAAGCCATCACCGGCCTCATCCGCTCCTACACCCGCGAAGCGGGCGTCCGCAACCTGGAACGCGAAATCGGCAACGTCTGTCGCAAGGTCGCACGCAAGGTAGTCAAAGAGGGCGAGAACTACAACATCACTATCACCGGCGAGAACGTCAACGACTTCCTCGGTGTCATCAAATTCCGCGACACTCTGGCGCACGAAAAATCCGAGATTGGCCTCGTCACCGGCCTGGCCTGGACCGAAGTCGGCGGATCGATTCTCAGCACCGAGGCCAGCGTCGTCGACGGCAAAGGCAAGCTCACGCTCACCGGCAAACTCGGCGACGTCATGCAGGAATCCGCGCAGGCTGCAATGTCCTACGTGCGTTCCCGCGCCAGTCGGCTCGGCCTGACCCGCGACTTCTACCGCAACCTCGACCTGCACGTGCACGTTCCCGAAGGCGCAATCCCCAAGGACGGTCCGTCGGCAGGCATCACCATCGCCACAGCGATTTCCAGCGCGCTGAGCAAAATTCCAGTGCGCCGCGATCTGGCCATGACCGGCGAGATTACGCTGCGCGGCAAGGTTCTAGCCATCGGCGGTCTGAAAGAGAAATTGCTGGCCGCGCATCGCGCCGGACTCTTCGAAGTCATTCTGCCCAAGGACAACGAAAAAGATGTAGCCGAGGTTCCGGAAAATCTGCGCAACGCCATGAAGCTCCACTTCGTCGACACCATGGACCAGGTCCTGGCTATTGCCCTGGAGTCGCCACTGCCCAAGCAGTTGGACGAAGAGACCGCGCAGCCCATCGCGCCATTAACCTCCGGAAGCACGGAAGCTCCCACAGCCCATCAGTAAACATTCATGCTCACGCCGTAGAGACGTAGCTTGCTACGTCTCTGCCGGCAGCACCTCGAATGATGGCAAGAGAGACGTTGCAAGCAACGTCTCTACAGAACAGCCTCGTCTACAGACTGGCCTCGCTTGCCAACCACCCTCCCCCCGTTGCAAACTTGAGCATGAGGGTTCTCTCCCGGTTTCTGGCGTCGGCCACCGATGCCGCGCAATTCCCCGCTCCCAGCCTGCCGGAGATCGCCTTCCTCGGCCGCTCCAACGTCGGCAAGTCAAGCGTCATCAACTCCCTGGTCGGCGACAAGGTGGCGCGCACCAGTTCCACTCCCGGCCGCACCCGCGCGATTAACTTCTTCGAGATTCGTTGGCCCGGAAAGCCGCGTCCCGAGCTGATTTTCGCCGATCTCCCCGGCTACGGTTACGCTAAGATTTCGCGCGAAATTTCTCAGGAATGGCCGAAGTTCATCGAGCCCTATCTCAACGACCGCCCCACCCTCGGCCTCTGCATCGTGCTGATCGACGCCAACGTTCCTCCGCAGCAAAGTGACCGCCAGCTGTTGGATTTTCTCTCCGCCTCGGACCGCGAATTCCTGTTGGTCGCCACCAAAAGCGACCGCCTCTCCAACAATCAGCTGAACGGCGCGCTGCGAACTCTCACTCAGGAATATCCCACCGCTCACCTGCTTCCCTACTCGGCCAAAACCGGCGCCGGACGCGCCGAACTGTGGACCCAGATCCGGCAGGCGGCCCAGCTGATGGCCGCGACCGAAGCCTCCACAGACACACCCCGTCACTAGCTCTTAACATTAGAAGTTCTTAACGCAGCGTTCCCCATCCCTCGCCTAATGTCGCGCCCCATTTCTTCCGATAGAGAAAGAGAGAAATCAGAATTCCCGGCAAAGCCTCTGCTTCTAAGGAGCCTGACCGGGGTCGACCTTCGAACAAGAGATCAGCGCGGACGCGATTGGTCCGCACCGGGGACGCTATGGCAGAGGAAATCGACGAGGGCGTGGCTTATCTGAGAGCCCTGAAACAAACGGGAAGTCCATTCTCCGCGAGTGCGGCGGCGCCGGCACCGGCGGGAACTCCCGCGTCAGGTCCGGCACCTGCAGGATCCGGCAGCCAGGTCAAAGGTGCGGAAAAACGCCGCAGCCCCCGCTATCACTGCGAAGGCAGCGTTCAGATCCGCGAGGAAGGCTGCGATGTACACACCTGGGCCTCGTTCACCGACATCAGTCTGCACGGTTGTTACGTGGAAGCACAGGCGACATATCCGGTGGGAGCCATCCTGCACATGAAGTTGGACGCTAATGGAGAACGTGTCGAGACCAAGGGCAGCGTGCGCGTCAGCTATCCCTACCTCGGGATGGGAATCGCCTTCACGGAAATGTCGGCCGAGAACCGGCTGCGCTTGCGCGCCTTGCTGGCCACCGTCGCCAAGCCGTTTCTGACCATGGGGCCGGGCATCGCATCCTCGCTTCCTGCCGTCGCCCCGCTGGAGGCATTGCCTCCCATCACCGATCCGGTTGCGGCCCTGAAAGCCTTGACGGAATTCTTTGACAGCCGCCAGATGCTGATGCGGGAAGACTTTGTGCGCGTCGTCCGCAAAAGTCAAGACGCGGGCGACAAGTTCTAGAGACTTCGGCAGACTTCCGCACACACATTTTTCCGATTCAATCCTGGAGCCTGATTCGTCACCTTCTCAGATCCTCTTCCTTCCGCACGAACTCTCTCTCATTCGCTATGATGAACAGGCATGGCTCTCTATCTGATTACGGGCATTGGCGGCTTTATCGGATCGTCGCTGGCGCGGGCGCTCGTGGCTCGCGGCGAGCAGGTGCGCGGCGTCGACAA
>JBEKWZ010000141.1:0-7139 GCA_049512555.1 Candidatus Sulfotelmatobacter sp.
CTTGGCTGCAGTGCGGTTCTTCTCGCCGCTTGGACCATTCTCCGGAATGAACGACGCCTATGCCTGGGGGATCTGGAAGACCTTCAATGTCATGACCCTGACCGCGCTGGGTTCCGGGCCGCTCGCGGTTGGCATAGCGGCGTGGGTCTTCAATCGGCACAAGTTGCACGTAGTCATGCGGACCGCCCTGGTATCAGGTTTTCTCTTTTACACTACGGGCCTGATTGCCCTCGGGTTCGACGTCGGCCGTCCCTGGAATTTCTATAGCGCGCTTCTTCCGTGGCGATGGAATGCGGAGTCGGCGATGCTAGAAATTTCGATATGCATGCCGCTCTATTGCGCCGTGTTCCTGGCCTTTGAGAATCTCCCGTTGGTTCTGGAACGGTTCTATTACACGGGCAGTGACCGGACTCGATCGATTCTTCGAGGCATCGCCCCCTTCTTGCGCAGGATCTATCCCTTCGTGATCGTCGGCGCCTACGTTCTCCCGCTCATGCACCAATCTTCCTTGGGGGGACTGCTGCTTTTGGCTGGAAACAAAATCAACCCTCTCTGGCAGACTCCATTCCTGCCGCTGCTCTACCTGCTAGCTGCGGGTTTGTGCGGGCTCGGCTTCGTGATCTTTCTCCTTCTTATTTGCAGTCTTCGCTACTCACGCCCACTTGACCTGGGAGTGTTGGGAGAGCTGGGCAATCTGCTGTCGTGCGCATGCTTCCTTTTTCTGGCCGTTCGCGCCGGGGATCTGATATGGCGAGGACAGGTTCGAGCCGCCTTCGCGTTCGACGAAATGAGCATCCTCTTCCTCGTGGAGACTGCGCTCATCCTAGTTCCGGCCGTCATGCTCCGGATGAAAAACGCGCGCGAAACCCCACGAACCATGTTGAAGATGGCCACGCTCGCCTGTTTGGGAGGCATGTTCTACCGATTCATCCCAACCTCGATCGCATACATTCCTGCGCACCGAGCCAGTTATTTTCCATCTCTGCCCGAGGTGCTGATGGCGATTGGTTACATCGCGCTCGGGATCATGGCTTTCCTTCTGGCGGTCAAATATTTTGCCGTGTTGCCGGGAGAGATCAAGGATTGGAATTACATGTTTCGACCAATCCCCAAGCGCCAGCCAGCTAATCAATCAGAAGGAGGAACACGATGGCCCGCCTCTCTATCGACCCGGTAACTCGCATCGAAGGGCACTTGCGCATTGACGTAGAGGTTGATGGCGGCAAGGTGCAGAAAGCATGGGCGAGTTGCACCATGTGGCGCGGTCTCGAAACGATTCTGCGGGGACGTGATGCCCGCGAAGGCTGGGTCTTTGCCCAGCGCTTCTGTGGAGTCTGCACCACGGTTCACGCCATCGCCTCGGTGCGGGCCGTGGAAGATGCGCTCCAGCTGGAAATTCCAGCGAATGCGCAGTACATCCGCAATCTGATTCTCATCGCGCACGCACTGCACGACCATATCGTTCACTTCTATCACTTATCCGTTCTCGACTGGGTCGACATCACGACCATCCCTAAAGCTGATCCGACGCGCGCGGCGTCCATTGCAGAGGGTTTCAGCACTTGGCCAGGGAATTCGCGCCGCGAGTTGGAGGCGGTGCAGGACAAGGTTAAGGGTCTGATCGGAAGCGGCCAGCTCGGCATCTTCTCTCACGGCTACTGGGGTCATCCGGCGATGCGGCTGAGCCCGGAACTGAACTTGATTTTCTTTGCTCACTACTTGCAGGCGCTGGAATTCCAGCGCAAATCGTGTCAGATCGTCGGCGTGCTGGGAGGGAAAACGCCGCACATTCAGAACCTCGCAGTTGGAGGCGTGATGAATGCGATCAACCTCAATAGCCTGGCGACCTTTAATATGGACCGCCTCGGGATGTTGCAATCCCTGCTTCAGGAGCTGATTCCGTTTGTGCAGCAGGCTTATTTCGTCGATGCCTGCCTGCTCTCCGCTTCCTACCCCGAGTGGTTCCGTTATGGCCGCGGCGTCGCGAATTATCTGGCCGTCCCTGACCTTCCCACCGATGCGAAGGCCACGCAATTCGATCTTCCCGGTGGCCTGATCATGAAGGGAGATCTGGCTTCCGTGCAACCAATTCAGAATTGGCGCGACCAAGCCTTCCGCTCTGCGGTCGCCGAAGATGTTACCCACGCCTGGTACAAAGGCGAAGGTGCGCAGCCCCCCTGGAAGGGTGAGACCGATCCCGATTACACCGATTTCCAGGCCGACAAAAAGTACACCTGGGTAAAGGCTCCGCGTTACAACGGCCAACCGATTCAGGTCGGCCCCCTGGCGAATGTTCTGGTCGGTTACGCTTCCGGCCATGCGCTCACTCGCAAGTGGACGGACACCGCTTTCAAGACAGTTTCTTCAGTCCATGATTCTGGTGCGACCGGCTTTAATCTGACCCCGCAAGACCTGCAATCGAGCATGGGCCGCTACCTGGCCCGTGCGATTCGCTCCGCCATGCTCTCCGACCTGGCACTGCAGCACTGGCAGTTGCTCACCGACAACATTCTTAAAGGCGACGACACTACTTTCAATCCGCCTCAATTTCCGTCGCATGAGTGCGAGGGAGTCGGTATGCATGAAGCGCCACGCGGCGCGCTTTCTCACTGGGTGATCGTCGACAAAGGGTCTTTCACCAACTACCAGGCGGTTGTGCCGACCACCTGGAACGCCAGTCCCCGAGATGAAAAGGGCATCGCCGGGCCCTACGAAACCTCCCTTATAGCAAACCCAGTGGTTGATCCGGCGAAGCCGTTGGAAGTCCTTCGCACGGTGCACTCCTTCGATCCGTGCATGGCGTGTGCCTGCCACACGCTCGATATCAGCGGCCGCGAGATCGCGCGGGTGAAGGTCTTATGAATGCCAGCACTGTGAGCCATCCTTCTCGCATCGCCGTTGTCGGCATCGGAAACGTTCTTCTTGGCGATGACGGTTTTGGACCTTTGGCGGTGGAGATGTTTCGTCGCCTATACCAGTGCGACTCGAACGTTGAAATTCTCGATCTCGGGACACCAGGACTAGATCTCGCTCCGTATCTATACGACACCGATCTGGTTGTAATCGCGGATGCTATTTATCCGCATAAAGAGGAAGAGCCGGGAACTTTGTGCGTCTACAGCGAAGACGATCTTGGCTCATCTCACGCTCAGCTTCATCTCACGTCGCATGATCCCGGAGTTCAGGAGTCGCTGGCGCAGTTGAGGCTGGCCGGTCATGCTCCGTCCGAAGTAATCGTCGTCGGAGTCGTTCCCGAGTCCTGCGGTCTCGGCAAAGGCATCAGTCTGTCCGTGCTGAACACTTGTTTGGTTGCGGTTGATACCATCGCTCGACTACTGGTGGAGCGGTCGATCGACTGCCGAAGGCGACACGATCCGGTAGAGAAGACTCTTTGGTGGTCATCCGGTTCGGCCTGAGTTCGATCTAGCTTTCGTGAGCCCTTTCTTTCGCGATAGCCACCGAATAGAGGTGCAGATCTGGTGCCTAGCTGCGCGCCCGGCAGTCTCCCGCGTCGCCTATCGGAACTGAGCAGTTCGGATCAGCTAAACATTCTTTCTACGCCCATTCTGTATCTAGTGGCTGAACAGTCGAAGCGAAGGACAGACTTGGGCTCCCGGAAAGAAATGCATGGATACGCCTCGTAAGAGCAATAAGCCGACACCCAGACTGCGTACTGCTCCCCAACCGCCATTGTCACACCGCGGGGCCCCACCCGATTCAGACCGTGCCAAGAAGCCGGCGCTTGTCGACCCTGCCAGCGGTGGCCGAAATTTGTGCCCCGGAGATCGCGTCGAAGGTTTAGGCGACTTCGGAATGCCGACTGGAGAATTTGGCACGGTTCGACAAGTGAATGAAGATGATGCGCTGGTCAAATGGGATGACGACGGACGTATCAGAGTTCATCAACCGTCGCTCAAGAAGATGGAAGCGAGCCATCTCGTCTCGATGCGCGGCCCTTTCGCATTCCCGAAGTGAGCCATTCTGCACAGTATTCAGGGAGCGATTCAGCGAAATTAGCTACGTGAGTGGAAGGGATTCAAAGTCATGAGAATTGTCGAACATGCCGCAGGATCACTAAGCCGTCGCTTGGGCAGGCGAAGTTTAATTCCTATGTTGTGTTCAGCTCTGCTGTTCGTGGTTTGGCCGCGAACGCTGTCTGCTCAGCAAGACCTACAGGGTCCGCAGCCGCAACCGCAAGACCAGCAAACGCAGGCACAGGCAGCATCGGCACCGCCCTACGCGCAACAGAGTCCTGAGGAGTTACAGCGGCTTGTCGCACCGATTGCCCTGTATCCGGATTCGTTGGTGGCGCAGATTTTGGCGGCGGCCACGTTTCCCGAGCAAGTCGTCGAGGCCGACCGATGGGTACAATCGAATTCCAACCTAAATGGCGATGCACTGGGTCAGGCCGTGGACCAGCAACCGTGGGACCCTAGCGTGAAAGCGCTCACTGCGTTTCCATCCGTGCTCGGAAACATGGACAAGAATCTCTCATGGGCATCATCACTTGGAGATGCCTACTTCAATCAGCAAGCGGATGTTATGGATGCCGTGCAGGTGATGCGCCGTCGAGCCCAGGCCGCAGGCGACCTCAAGACCACGTCGCAGCAGAACGTGACCACGCAAGACTCGACGATTTCGGTTCAGCCTTCCGATCCACAGACGGTTTACGTCCCCGCGTATGATCCGTGGCTCGCATACGGAGAGCCCATCAATGCGTGGCCAGGATGGTATCCGTATCCCGGAATTTGGTTCGGCGGTCCGTACCTGTCGTGGGGTGGCGGCTTCGGAATCGGCTGGTTCGGTGGCTATGGTTGGGGTTGGAATCACTGGGGATTCAATTGGGGCGGTCGATACGCAATGTACGGCGGCGGCAGGTACTACTCCCGCAGCAACACGTTTTATAACCGAAGCAACTTCTACCGGGCAGGAAGCGCGCGTGGTGGCAACGGTATGCGGGGCGGAACTGCATCCCGTGCTTATGCCGGTAACCGGTCTGCGAATGGAAACGTTGGAGCACGCGGCGGAGCTGGCAACCGTCCCGGCGCAACGGCCCGGCCTTTCGAAGGAAACACCAAGGCTGCACGGGGATACGCGGCACCCCGCGGTCAAAGCGGCGTCCGGTCGGGCGCGTTTAGCGGCTATTCTCATGGCGGACAAGCCCGGAGCTACTCTTCGCGAGGCAGTGCCAGCATGGGCGCGGCTCATGCCAGTGAAGGATCTCGCGGGGGTGGCGGAGCTTCGCACAGCGGCGGTGGTGGCCATGGCGGTGGCGGGCATCGGTAATCGACGTTCTTATTACACTTCTGAGTTTGCAAGGTGTGAATTGGAGAGATCAAATGCCGAATTTCGACAAGCTTTATCGCGCGAGTTTTCTTAGACTGGCGGCACTCGCTGCTTTCTTGACGGGTTGTTTCCTCGCGCCATCCCTTGCGCAACAGCCTGGCCAGAAAACCTTCTCGTCCCCCGAAGATGCGAGCAGGGCACTCGTCGCGGCAACGCAGAGCAATGACGAAAAAGCTATGCTCGACATTCTCGGCCCGGATGGAAAGGAAATCGTCTCCTCGGGCGACGACACCGAGGATGCGCAGAGCCGCGCAAACTTTGCGGAGAAGTACGGAGAAATGCACCGTCTGGTGAAAGAACCGGACCGAACTACGGTCCTATATATCGGAGCGAGAAATTGGCCAACCCCGATACCGCTCATGGAAAAAGGCGGGGCGTGGTTTTTCGACACCGAAGCCGGGAAGCGGGAGATTTTGTACCGGCGAGTTGGCCGCAATGAGTTATCAGCCATCCGCGTTTGCCAGGAGCTAGTGGCGGCACAAAAAGAATTCCGTTCCACGCGAGGCGATCAGTACGCCAGCAAAATCCTCAGTGATCCTGGGCAACACAACGGCCTCTATTGGAAGGCTGCGGACGGTGAACCGGAGAGCCCCATCGGGCCGCTCGTCGCCGCGGCCGTTGCCGAGGGCTATGCGAAGACTCAAGACGGCGCTCCCACTCCTTACCGCGGTTACTACTTCCGCATCGTGACCCGACAGGGGAAGACTGGTCCAGGCGGCTCGAAGAATTTCATGGTCGACGGGAAACTGACCGCCGGCTTTGCGTTCGTAGCCTATCCAGCGGAATACAGGTCGTCGGGTGTGAAGACGTTCATGGTTGGTCTGGATGGAGTCGTGTACGAGAAGGACCTTGGCCCGAAGACTAACGTCGTTGCCGGAACGATGACGGAATACAACCCCAATTCCAGTTGGCGAGAGGCACAAAATCAGCAGGAAAAGATTGCGGGCACAAAGGACTCCGACAATTAGCTGAGTTTCAAGCGGCCGACACTCAGGTCGTCAAAACTGAAATCGTAAAACGGAAATGACCTCTGCCCTAAGGGCAGAGGTCGGCCTATTTTAGCTCAAACCTGGACCATAAGTGGACCATCCTTTGACCATGAATCCTGATGTCACATTCTTGCACCGAAAATTAAATTGCCCGCAACTGACTGGTAGATCGAGTCTTGTCGCAGAATCAATGGGGACCATTCAAAAATCACACACGGCCTTCACACGGCAGAGGCCATTCTCAACTGACTCTGCCGGGGTACCAGATAGCGAGGTGGCACTTGAGGGCCTCTGACGTTGGAAATCATTGAGAACGACATGGCTCAGGCGCTGGCGATTGCCGCGACTAAATTCGTAAATTCTTTTTGAATTTCTGCCGCTTTCGTCGTCCGGTATCCCAACTCAGCGGCCAGCGTTTCAAGTTCAATATGCCACTCCGGAGGGATTTTCGTCTCCGGTGGAAACCGATGGGTATTTCGCTCCCCGAAAATTCGCTCCGCCGCCACTCGTGCGCGCACGCGATCCAGTTGGCCGAGCATATCGACAACGAGGATATCGAGTATGTCGCGTGCGCGATCCTGCCTTTGAGGACCGGTACACGCATGAAGCTTCTGCGCCACTTGCTCATTGATACCAAGACAACGCACTTGGTTGGTGATGGGCAGGCCCATTTCCGCCACACCTTCAATGGCTGGCGTCACTAGGTCTACCTCGCGTGCTTCGCCCGGACCGAGATCCACTTCAATGGTCTGCCATGCCCGTGTTTTGTATTCCACAGCAACTTCGACCCGGACAGTGTCTGCC
>JBEKWZ010000142.1:0-7136 GCA_049512555.1 Candidatus Sulfotelmatobacter sp.
CGAACCGCACCTGGCCAGACTGCGCGAATCAGGCCATCAAACAAGTCCGCCCCAAATTCCACGACGCGATCATCGAAGCTTTACTCCAGAACTCCGATTGACGCACGCCGGTAAATGAAAATATTGATCTGTAAATTTACGATCGGTGCAGCCGACCTGAATTACTTGGGTGCGACGCCCTCGGTCAGGATGCACCGATAGTCCCCGCCCTGGAAGCGGCGCTCGCAAGCTGCCTGATATTCCGGACTGTGATACCACGCCTCGGCCTCGAGGTAGCTGGGAAATTCCAGGATGATAATGTCCTCGCACTTAGGGCCTTCCAGCACTTCCAAGCGACCGTGAATGGCGAGAAACTTTACTGGGTGCTTCTCAAAACTCGCGGGAGCGAGTTTTCTGTACTCTTCCAACTTGGTTCCGTTGCGCGTCTTTTCCCTGGTAATAACAGCGTAAGCAGCCATCGGCCTTCTCCTTGAGTACGAGATTTGAATCGACGAAGCTCGAACGGGTGGATTCGAATCGACAAATTCAAAAATGAATCAGGTTTTCACGGCTGCCCTGCCGCAAACCTTCGCCGCTGCTCCTGAGGAACACGATTACTCAAGAGCGTAATTGTGAAGATTGATGCGCACTCATCGCATTGTGATTCTAAAATGATCTGCCATCCCGATGCCCCGAAAGGCGTACGACTTGACCCCAATCCGCAAGACGAAATCGGACCTGCGCCAGCTCACGACCGAACAAATCCTCCCCACCGCCACTGCTCTCGATCGCATGTCCTCGCTCGAAATCGTCCGCCTCATCAACCACGAAGACTCGACCGTCGCAGCAGCCGTCGCCCGCGCTCTGCCGCAAATCGCCCGCGCCATCGACACTGTCGTCGCCGGACTCCGCCACGGGGGGCGCCTCATCTATGTAGGCGCTGGAACCAGCGGCCGCCTCGGCGCTCTCGACGCGTCCGAAATTCCGCCCACGTTCAACACCGATCCCCGCACCGTGCAATACGTCATGGCCGGAGGCCCCAAAGCTCTCGGCGCTTCCACCGAAGCCAGCGAAGACGACGTGCAAAATGCGGTCGCGGAAATGAAAAAACGGAAGCCGGGCAAGCACGATATCGTCCTCGGCATCGCCACCAGCGGACGCACCCCCTTCACCATTGCCGCCCTCGCCTACGCCCGCCGCCGCGGAGCCCGCACCATCGCCCTCACCTGCAACCGCAATTCTCCACTCGAACGCGCCGCCCATTTCGCCATCGTCACCGAAGTGGGCGCCGAAGTTCTCGCCGGATCATCCCGCATGAAGGCCGGCACCGCCCACAAAATGGTTCTGAATATGATCTCCACCGCAGCCATGACTCGCCTCGGCTACGTCTACGGCAACCTAATGGTCAATGTCTGGACGAAAAATGAAAAGCTGATCCAGCGCGCCATCAGAATCATCGAACAAGCCACCGGATCGAACCACGAGACCGCCGCCAATGCCCTGAAAGCCGCCGGCAACCGTACTCCCGTCGCCGTTGTAATGCTAGCCGCCGCCGCAACCCGGTCCCAAGCAGCAGCCGCCCTGAAAAAATCAAAGGGCCACGTCCGCCAAGCCATCGCGTTAGCAATACCCTAAGAGCGATCGCGCGTGCCGGCTGCAAACCGCAGCGACCTGTCATCCTGAGCGGAGTTGCCGCCCGCGAAGTGGACGGCAATGTAGTCGAAGGACCCCTACAACCTTGTCATAATCCCAGACACATAAAGGCGTTTTAACGATGGGCCGCCGATCAAGGGAATGCGGTGGTGGTCGATATTGAATTCTTGTCGGACAACCGGATTGACCAATATAAAATTAGTTCCGCCACCATCGAAGAGTTATCGAACTTCCAATCGGCCGCCAATGCTGCAAGACTCCCCACTAGTCGGTGCCCTCTCGATTACCCTCCGCCTCTGCAATTCCCCGCTAAAATAAATTCCATGGACAAGTTCGTAATCCGCGGCGGCGAACCGTTGCTCGGCACCGTTCACATCAGCGGCGCGAAAAATGCCGCGCTGCCCTGCATGGCCGCCGCCCTGCTGACCGATCAGCCCGTAATCCTCGAAAACATTCCCCAGGTCCGCGATATCCAAACTACGCGCAACCTGCTCGCCGCCATGGGCGCCGAAGTCGAACTCGGCTACGGACGCGCCCAGCACCGCACCACCATCCACTGCGCAAATCTGGCTTTGCCTGAAGCCTCGTACGAACTGGTCAAGACGATGCGTTCTTCCACGCTCGTTCTCGGCCCGCTAGTCGCCCGCTGCGGCCGCGCTCGCGTCTCGCTCCCCGGCGGCTGCGCCATCGGAGCCCGCCCCATCGATCTCCACATCAAGGGCCTCGAAAGTCTCGGCGCAAAAATCACGCAGGAACACGGCTACGTCGAAGCCAACACCACTCGCCTCAAAGGCGCGGAAATCGTTTTCGACAAAATCACCGTCACCGGCACCGAAGACCTGCTCATGGCCGCGACTCTCGCCGACGGCGAGACCATCCTGCAAAACTGCGCCCGCGAGCCCGAAGTCGCCGACCTCGCCGATCTTCTGAACAAAATGGGAGCGAAGATCACTGGCGCCGGCACGCCCACTATCCGCGTGAAGGGCGTGGGCAAACTGAAAGGCGCGAAGCACCGCATCATCCCCGACCGCATCGAAGCCGGCACGTTCATCATCGCCGGTGCCATGACCGGAGGCGATCTCAACATCGCCGGCTGTGATCCCTCGCACCTAAGCTCATTGCTCTCGAAGCTTCACGAAGTCGGAGTCAAAACCCGAGCCACCGCCGACTCCGTCCGCGTCATGGGCGACAATCCTTTCACCGCCGCCGACATGTCGACCGAAGAACATCCCGGATTCCCCACCGACTGCCAGGCGCAATTCATGGCCCTGGCCACGCAAGCCGAAGGCACGTCGATCATCACCGAAAATATTTTCGAGAACCGTTTCATGCACGCCCAGGAATTGGTCCGCATGGGCGCCAACATTAAAATCGAAGGCCGCCGCGCCGTTGTCCGCGGCAAAACTCCGCTAAGCGCCGCCGCCGTTCTCGCCAGCGATCTTCGCGCCTCTGCATCGCTCGTGCTCGCCGCCCTCGTGGCCGACGGCGAAACCATCATCGACCGCGTCTACCACATTGACCGCGGCTACGAAAATATCGAAGAAAAGTTAAAAGGCGTAGGCGCGCAAATCAAACGCATCGGCGAAATGTTCCCCAAAAAAGCCGCCGCAGTGAAGTGATCTGCAATCTTGGTCGCGGATTCGCTCTGCGCCAGCCTTGTGCTAAACTCCGCACCTGAATCGGTTCAGAGCACTGGGGCTTTTCCTTATGAACAATAAAGAATGGCTTCGCCAGCTTTCGAATCTCACCGGTTTGCCCTACTACGAAGAACACAGGGTCTTTGGCAACAAGAGCGGCGCCCTTATCGGTATTCGCGACGGATACATTGTTGCGCTCGGTCTCGGCAAAGCAGACGGTGGACATGCCGGGGTCAAAATGTTGTTACGCTATGCCAAGACCCAAGATCCAAAGCTAATCAAGCAAGCGCTCGATCCTGCGAAAGGCAAGTTCAAACAGGTTTCGACGGATGAGACCACCGCCATTCTCGTCCGAATCTATTCCCTCGGCAAGCCGGACGCTGCCAGCGTCTCTGAGCCGTTGCCCGGTCTGCTAGCCGCGATGAAAACTTGTGCTGCGCCGATCGGCGCGAAATGCGAAGAGTGCGGACGCGACGAACCGCAGATGGTGCTGCTGAACGATGTTCCCACCCGTTACTGCCCCAGTTGCCAGGTGCAATTGACACAAAAACTAGACGCGGCTGCCATCGAGTACGAGAATCTTGAAACCAATCTGCCGCTGGGCTTACTTTATGGCGCCGGAGCCGCGCTGCTCGGCAGCATCGCGTGGGGAGGCGTCGCTTACCTGCTTCGCCGCATTTTCCTTTGGGGCGCCATTCTCGTCGGGCTATTCGTGAGCAAAGCGGTAGTCACGGGAATCGGCAAAGTTACCTGGACGGCCCGAGGCCTGATCGGTGTGCTTACCGCTGCTAGCGTGGCTTTCGGGGACGCAATTTTTTATGCTTTGACCGTGATGAGCCACGATCACGTTCCTTTCATTGCGGCCCTGAGAGCGGTCCTTGCAACTTTCTGGAAAACTGAGACTGATTCTGACGGTGGGGTGATCTCAATCGTGTTCGGTTTGATCGGTGCAATTTGGGTGATGTACAGCACGCGGAAGCCTGCTTTTAAGGCCCGCTTCGTAACCTTGGAAACTGCTGCTCCTACCCTCAGCGGCGCTGGAACGAAATAACCCGATGGTCCTTTAACGCTGGTCTCACTGTCCAAGCATTTCGGGAACGCTCAAAGTCCTCAAAATCGATCCAGGCGCCGCCGGGGGCGACTTTCTATCAATCCCTTCCTACTTGTCGGAAAGTAATCCGAAGACGCCGACTCCATTCGTGGTGCCGACGTAGACTTTGCCGTTGGCGATCGTGGGGGTGATGTATTTGTTGCCGTTGCCAAATTGATCGCGCCCGTTCGCGGCCTGGTTGGAGTTGTAGATCTCCTGCAAGGTCTTTGCGTTGTACGCGTGGAGCACCGCCGGACTGACATTTTCCGCGGCCCACACAATGCCTTGGCCGGCGTTCGAGGAGATGCTGGGCGTGGCGCCGGGGTAGCCAAAGGCGTTCGCAGTTTTCGCGACTGGACTGGCTTCTAATTTCGCGCTCTGAAAATGAAAGGCAAGGATGGGCGAACCGACCGGGCCGTAATAAATGTTCCCGTTAAATGCGGCGGGCATGGACCAGATTCCGCCGGGCAGGGCGCCTGAGAGTTCCTGATAGATCTTGTTGCTGCTGGAATTGAATTTGCCCAAGTTGGTGCGGTCGACAACATAGAGATTGCCATCTTTGCCAGCACCGACGGCGAGTTGCCACACCTTTCCGGTCGAGTCTTTCTGGCTCACCAGCAGAGTTCCGCCGGAACCGAGGTCGGTGTCGCTGCCGTTTTCCTGCGATTCGTTATCCATCTCGAAGTAGTCGGCAACCGCGAGTCCACCCTTGATCGTGACGTGAAGGAAGGCGTTTCCGTAGTCGCCCTGTTCGGGGAAGCCGGATGCGTTCAGCGTGGAGTCGAACAGTCCGTTGGCGTCGAGCAGGAAGATGTTGCCGTTGCCGTCGGCGGCCATGCCCGCCCCGGCTCCCCAGATCGCACCTTCGTTTCCGTTGGGAGTGAGGTTGAGAACGGTGGTTTGCGCCAGAGTGGTCGCGTTGTAGCCCATAATCCATCCGGTATACGGGCGGATGTCGCAGTGCGAGGCCCATGCGAGGTAGACCGTGTTGCCGATCATGAGCAAGCCGGCGCGCTCTTTATATTGAGCGGGGTCGAAGATTACGTAGCCACCGGAACTGTTGTCGCCGGTGCCGGGATACTTAGCCGCAATGTCGATGGGGCCATTGTGGAGTTCGGCGCCGGTGGTGGCATCCAGAGCATGCAGGCGCTGATGGTAGTCGCCGGAGCTGTCTTTCGACATGGCCACAACGTAGATAACGGGGTTGCCGGCCTTGGGCCGGGTGATGACGGGGGTGGAAGTGATTCCAATTTCCGGCGACACCTGGCCGCACCCGCGATTGTCCGAAGTGGTTTCGCCGGACTTGAGCGCGGTGATGTGCCAGATGTTCGTGCCGGTATCGGCATCGTAGGCATAAACGGTGTCGTGTTCGGTAGCGACAATCAGAAGATTGTGGGTGACGCCGGAAATGGAAACGGCGGAGAGGTAGAGGGGCTGCGCGTCAACCAGACCATCCGCGGGCACGATGAACAGCTTGCCGAACGTGGCGGAGTTAACGTTCGCGAGTGTAAGGACGTTTTCTTTGACGTCGGCTCCGGTGCGTGTGTTGTTGTTGTGGTAGGTGAGGACGTCTTGAGAATAGGCCAAGGACGCAGTGGCGCAAAGGATCACGCTCAGCAAGAGCGGTCGGAAGGTTTCAGAATGGGCAGCAACAGCGGGTGCTGGGCGGAACGACATACCACACCTCCGGGGTTTGTGGGACGGTTACAGGTCAGATGATGAATTACCGCGAAGTGGTTGGGCCTTTCCGGAGTATTCCAGAGTTCGCGGGAGGACCTCAAACTCGGTGGTACATAGGGTCTATTGAATGGCTATCTTCGCGTCAAACGCTGAATTAACTCTCGATGCTGCGGATACGTCGCAACCAACTCCGCGCGCTTCCCCAACTCAAAATCATCGAAATCAAATCCCGGCGCCACCGTGCATCCCACCACGGAGAACGAATTCCAGTCCGCTACGTGCGAAGCGAACCAGCATCCCGCCCGCACCACGCCCTGCAAAACTTGTCCAGCTTCCAGGTCGCAACCCAGAAGAATCGAAGAATAATTCCCTTCCGGCTCGATCACATGCACGACGAGCGGATCGCCCGCGTAGAAGTGCCAAACCTCATCCGACCGCAGCCGATGAAACGCCGAAAAGTTTTCTCCCTCCAGCAGAAAGTAAATCGCCGTCGAAGCCGCCCGCGCTCCGGCAAACCCTGCAGGAAGCGCCTCCTGCGCAATCGAAACTTCCGACCGATAGGTCTGCCGGAAATACCCGCCCTCCGGATGCGCTTCGAGTTGAAGCTTCTCGATCCAGTATTTTGCCTCTTTTGGGTTCATCGACCGCTCTCCCGATTATCCTCTGAAACGTTTTCGCCCCTCGCAACACTATCTCAACGAGCAAGTGCAAGATGACCGAGAACCTTCTCACTGCCGACCACCCGACACCGCCAAATCGCAGCCTGAAAAGTGCGGTGAACTCCCACCTCCCAGGTATACCTGCCTCAATGCGGGAAGCCCCGCCCTTGCATCCTCTGCAAGGGTGGGGGTTGTTTTGGATCAAAGAATTGGGCAAAAGTATAAGGGCCGCAACTTTCGCCGCGGCCCTTCTCGTTCATCCATATCTCGTTCAGCTCTTCTGGTTCAGCTCACGTTGATTGATCCGTGTAGATCCGTGAAAATCCGTGGCAACGAAGTCGTGGCAACGAGATTTAGTGCCGCCCGCCGCCGCCCCCGCCTCCTGGACGACCGCCGCGACCACGATCCCCACCACCACCGCCGCCCGGACGTCCACCG
>JBEKWZ010000143.1:0-7136 GCA_049512555.1 Candidatus Sulfotelmatobacter sp.
TCAGCGCCGCCACAAATTAAGCCGAGGCAGCAGGACACGCCACATTCCTCCCCACGGTGGCTGGCGGCTCTTCTTTTTCTGATTGCAGTGTCGAGTCGGGCTTGGGCGCAAGAACCCGCGCCAGTGCCAACCCGCCCGGGCGATGAATACACCA
This sequence comes from Candidatus Sulfotelmatobacter sp., assembly GCA_049512555.1. Classification (GTDB taxonomy): domain Bacteria; phylum Acidobacteriota; class Terriglobia; order Terriglobales; family Acidobacteriaceae; genus Sulfotelmatobacter. The sequence goes on from JBEKWZ010000143.1 coordinate 155, forward strand.
TCAAAGTAAATGTGGACATGGTGGTTTTGGGAGCGATCGCCCAAGACCACAAGAACACCCTCGTCTCCGGACTCAACCAAGACAATTTCCGGGTTTACGAGAATGGAGTACTTCAGCCGGTCAAGTATTTCAGCCACGAAGACGTCCCAGTAACTGTTGGCCTGGTGGTTGATAACAGCGGAAGCATGAAGTCGAAGCGTCACGACGTTATCGCCGCTGCCCTGGCCTTTGCCCGCTCCAGCAACCCGAAGGACCAAATGTTCGTGGTCAATTTCAATGAGAAGGTTTCGTTTGGCCTTCCTGACAATATTGCATTCACGGACCAGCCGGCTCTGTTGCAAGTTGCTCTGTCCAGAGTCGCGGCCGATGGTGAAACGGCACTGTACGATGCCGTTGCCGTCGCTCTCGAACATCTGCAGAAGGGGAATCGGGACAAGAAAGTGCTGATCGTAGTCAGCGATGGAGGTGACAACGCCAGCAAGCATAAGCTGAGCGAAATCATGACTCTGGCGGGGCAGCCGGGCGCAATTATCTATACCATCGGCATCTTTGACGACCAGGATGCCGATCGCAATCCCGGCGTCCTCAAGCGACTTGCGAAGCAAACCGGAGGCGAGTCTTTCCTGCCGGAATCACTGGCCGACGTTACGCCCATCTGCGAACGTATCGCTCGCGACATCCGCAACCAGTACACCATCGCCTACATCCCCACGAACCGAAAGCGCGACGGAGCCTATCGAGTCATCCAAGTGAAGGCGAGCGCGCCGGGCTATGGACATTTGTCGGTACGCACGCGAACTGGATACTTCGCGCCCTCGGCCCTTCCACCACCGGCGGCCAAGGTCGCGGCCAAGGTCGATGACCATGAAACTCGCAACTGAACCGAAGCCCGCCCCAACGCACCTGCAAAGGTTTCTTCGCTGGAGTCAGCGCCTGCTATTCATAACCGGCATTCTCGCGCTCGGTTACGTGGGTTTTGCTCTGCTCGATGCCAGGCTCTATCAGGCATCTGCAAAACGGTCCCTGGAGAGCCAGATCCAGGTGGAAAAAGAGCCCCACGAAATTCAGCCCAAACCTGCGATCAAACCAGGCGACGTTCTTGGACGTCTGGATATCCCGAGGCTTGACCTTTCGGTCGTAGTGCTACAAGGAACCAGTTCGCGAATGTTACGGCGAGGAACGGGACATATCGAAAGCACTCCACTTCCCGGGGAGGCCGGGAACAGTGGAATCGCTGGGCACCGCGACACCTTTTTCCGCGGGTTAAAAGACATTCGCAAAAATGACGAGATTCAGTTTCAGACCAGTACTGAGCTATTCCGCTTCGTGGTGGATTGGGCGAAGGTCGTGGCGCCCGATGACCGGAGCGTCCTGGACCCATCAACTGGATCCTCGCTTACGCTTGTGACCTGCTACCCATTCTATTTTGTCGGTCCAGCACCGAGTCGGTTTGTCGTGCGGGCGCACAGGAATTGACTCCGGAGCCTCGACGACAATTATCTCTGACGTCGTGCGGGGCAACCAACGGTCTCTTTGATTTGCCGGATTCTCCTCGTAGCTGAGCAGTATTGACCAGACTCTAGACCGTCAAGAGGAGACAGTAGTGTACGGATGTGAATCTCGCACTGAAGGAGAACAACGTGCACCGTGGATACCGATTTCTCAGTACACTTTTTCTGACTGCCGCCCTTGCCGCGCCTGTCGCGATGATGGCCACTGCCAGCCCGCAAGACGACAAGAACCACGACGAAAAGCAAGGCGAGAACAGCAAGCGCTACTACGACAAGGGCCACAAGGACTATCACACCTGGGACAGCAATGAAGACCGTGCATACCAGCGCTACCAGACCGATCACCACCAGAAGCGTACTTTCATCCAGTTGAACTCGGGACAGCAGACCGCCTACTGGAACTGGCGCCACAACAATCCAGATAGCAAATAAAAGAATCGGACGTGAACTCTAATGTGATCGTTGGGATACACCTCAGCGATGATTTCCCGCAACGAGGTGGCTGTCATCAGGTCTGAAATTGAGCGCCTACAAAAGGCTCGTGACGAATCTACGGACCGCGGCGCACAGGAACGGATGGACGCTTGGATCGATGAACAAAAGCGTAAGCTGGTCTTCTAAGTTTGTATTCGAGGATAGTCCAAACGTGCCCGCTTCACGGCGTTACGCTCCCCTGAAGTGTATAAAACTGAACAGCCATCAAAACCGGCACCGCGTATTCTGGCTTTGTTCTTGAACCGGAATGCGGTCATGGGTTAGCGGCGGGTAACCGGCATTCGACCCTCACGACCGCTTCAATTGTAAAACTCTGCCGACCAGACCCGCCCGGGTCTGGTCTCTTTTTTCCAGTTTCGGCGAGTTGATAATCCCGTACCGGAGGCCACTCTATGCTCATCAACAACACGCAGGGCGTACCCAGGTCGCAATATGAGGAAGAGTCCTCATTGTTGCGGCGCAAGGTCGAGGAAGAGTCTTCATTATTGCGACGCAAGGTCGAGGAATTGAACAAAAATACCGTCATTCTGATCGCTGAGGCTGGGAGGTTGATTCAAGCATCGAAGCAGCTATCAGGTCGACTTAATTCCTTCGAAGACTCCAGCAAGGAGCGGAAAGCAACCTCTATCCCCACGTCAAGGTAGTTGTCGCAAAAATCCCCATTTACCTCCTCCTGACAGGTATCTGCATAGCGCCCCGCCGGCTATACAATCAGTAGCGTTACCGTGCAGACTTTGAATGAAGTTTTCTCCGCGCTTACTGTCCGCCGCCGCTACGAAGTATGGTTTGTTCGTCTGGGACTAGCAGATGGGAGTGGTGCCTGGTGGTTCCGCTATCTGCTGATGAATCTCGGGCGCAGCGGTTGCGCCGGGGACCCCAGCGGAATGCCGGTTCAGGTATGGGCTACGTGGTTTCCTCGGGACGGAAAGCCGCAAAGCTTCATTCAAGGATTTTCGGCGGAGGATCTGCAGCTTAGCGCGCGCGGGCAAACTCCATTTCATTTTCGACATCGTGACAATGCAATCGAAGAGAATTCCTGCCGCGGCGCACTGCAAGTCGACGGACACACCGTCTCCTGGGACCTGCACTACCATTCCACGTTTCGCGTAACGCTAAGCGACAAAGGCTGGATCGGTTTCTCGCGGACGCCTCACTCCGACGCGATTTTTTCGGGCCAGATTGTCCTCGATGGCCGAAGTTCGGCGGGTGACCCTCTCGGGTTCGGGGTGCTGGGGCATAACTGTGGATACCGGCATCGCGGCTTCTGGACCTGGGCGCACGCATATTTTCCTCGTCCTGGCGGTCCTGCGACCACGCTGGAAGCGCTCACCTACGACATGCCCTTCGGATTGACCTTTCGCAAAACCGTGCTCTGGCACGAGGGCCAGCAGCACATTTTCCGTAATCTGCAGGAAGAGAATAGAAATGCCGACCAGTTCGCGTGGAATTTTCGTTGTTCTTCAAGAGATGGCCTGCAATTGGAAGCAGCTTTCGATGGCGCTGGGCCTGGCCTACATCGCTTGCCGTATTTGAAAACCAACTGTTCGGGCAGCTTCGAAGTTACGAACAACAGCCTGGCCAAGGCGTCGGTACGATTGGAGCGGGGGTTGGGGCAGTTGGGTGGGGCACCGATTCAGTTAGAAACCACCACCGGCGCGGTTCTGGAGATGGTGGGCCGCTGAGCACGCGGCCGCCGGCGTCGTTCCGAGGAATGCGCCAGCGCGAGCCGTTCGGCGACGATGGAATACGCCGCCGGATTGAAAGCCATTCCAATGTGCGTACCCGGCACTTCAAAATCGCTGCCGGGATTCTTCGTCATGCAATAGCGCCAGTCCACAATCCCGTCATAGCGGCTGTAAACCGCGGTCTGAAGCATGGCATCGGGAACTTCGCGCCGCAGCGAGTCGATAAAATTGCAGGTGCAGCGTCCGGTATAGCAGCGCGGCAACACGCCGTCACCATGTTCCTGCAGGATGCGCAAACGCACCGCGTCCGCCGCATGCACCACGGCGCGATTCGCCACTGTGCCGCGAATCGGCGAAACCAGCGTAATCACCGACGCAACATCTTTCGGCCGCGAGCCTGCAATGGAGCGCGCGATCACGCCGCCCAGGCTGTGGCCGAGCAGATGAATCTTCCGGCCGGTCTCATCCAGCGCTCGTTCGATCGTCTCACTGACCCGGCGCTGGATCAAAATGTTCGGGCAGTCGGCGTTGATGCCGATACCAGAAAAATAAGGCCGATAGCCAATGCGTCCCAGCCAGGCATGAAGTTCGTTCAGATAAAGATCGGTGCCCAGAAATCCGGGAATGAGAATCACGCCCGATCCATCCCCCTGAGGTACACCAAACCCGTAGTAAACCGGAGTCGCGTGCAGCAGCAAAACCTCAGCTCCGAACAGCGCTTCCGTCCAAAGAGAAGTATTGGCTTCCGGGTGAGGTTGGGGTGATGCCTTGCGGGACCTGAGCTTCGAAGAGCCGTTTACCCCGTTCCGTCTGCGCAATTTCGTCCTGAGCCTGCCCGCAATTCGCGCACGTCTAGGCGAGCATGCGCGTCGCGGCGCTTACTTTCGGGAGGATTATACCGCGAAGTTGGTGGCGACTCCATAGCACGTTTGAGTCATGGGCTGGTGAGAGCCACCCGACAATAGCATTCCAATACGGCAAGACTGTCTGCGCGCTCTTTTCTGCCGCACGTCACGTTTCTAGCGCTTCGCCCGCTTCCGCGGTTTCGCCGGCTTACCCTTCTCCAGCCGGGCTTCCAGCTCGGCCACGCGCTTGCGCAGCGCATTGATCTCCGGTTCAGTCTCCACTTTCTGCGGAGCCGGCGCCGTCCCCAGGAACTGCTTCATCATATCCACGGGCGACAGGATGGCGGATTGCACCTCTCCCAGGCGACTCTGCACCGCGTCCTGCACTTTTTGATACGTATCAAACGCCGATTTCAAATACCACATCACGAATTCCTGCCGCACTTCATCGGAGGCGATGATGAGCTGGCGCAGCAGTTCGAGCGGCAGGCCGGTCGGTTTGTCCTTGGCATCTTCGGTGATGATTTGGGTCAGCGTGACACGAGTCAGATCCTGGCCGGTTTTCGCGTCCACGACCTTGAGTTCCCTGCCCTCGCGGATGAGTGCGGCGATATCCTCGAGATTCACGTAACGGCTGCCCGCGGTGTCGTAGAGCCGACGGTTACCGTATTTCTTGATGACAACGGGTGACGGCTTCATTCGTGATCCTGCCTCATGTTGCTATGCACAAACCAATAAATATATCTTGACACAAGTTATTGTGGCTCGTATAGTTAACTCGAATGCTGCAGTGCAGCATATTTGGAGGCATCATATGGCAGCAACCAGCAAGACCGAGACCTCCCGCACTCATCCCGGGGAGTCCTCGTTTGTTTCCGTATTATCGGGTTGGGCCCAGCAGGGCGTCCAGAGCTTCTTTGCCACACAGCGGGTCCTTCTGGATCTTGCCATGCGGCAGAATGCGAACGTAATGCAGGCTCTGCGGCAGCAATTGACCGACCCGCACCACTCCCCCACCGCTCTACTCAGCGAAGTCGCCGGCGAGGGTATGACCAACTTCATCGAAGGACAAAAAGTGCTTCTCGATCTGGGGAAGCAACAGAACGAAATCCTCATGACCGCCGTGAAAGATCGCGTTGGCGACCTGCCCGCGGCCGTTGCTATCACGGATCTGCTGCGCCGCAGCGTGGAGACTTTCATCCACATGCAGGAAGAGTTCCTGAAGATTGCCGGCAAGCAGACTCATAGCTGGGTGGAAGCTGCCAAGGCCGGAAAGCCCTTCGAGACTGATCATGTCGTGGGTCTGGCTCGCGAGGGCATGGAAAACTTCGTAAAGGCGCAGAAGCAATTCCTTGATGTGATCGCCGAAGAGACTGCCAAAGCGACCGGCGGAAAAACTAACGGCGCGGTCAAGAAAATCAAGAAGACCGAACTGTCTGAGCTGGCGAAGCAGGCAACTGAATCGTTCATTGAAGCCCAGAAGAAGCTGGTAGACGTCGCCGGAAAACAAGTGAACTCCACTGTGAAAACGGCAGGCAAGAGCCTGGAGCTGTTGCCTAAGTTCCCCTCCCTGCCCTTGGCTGAACTGACGCGGGAAGGCGTGAAGAGCTACGTCGATGCCCAAAAGGCGTTGATGGACATAGTCGTAAGACCGGTAGTCGAGCACAGACACCCGGGCAAGCCCCTGCATCATGCCAGGAAAACAGCGCGTGCCCGGAAAGTGAAGGCGGCTGCCGCCGTCGCGTAACTGCGCGCGCAGCAGCGAGACGTCGCAAATGGAGTCGTCATCCTGAGCTGCATATGGCTCGCGCACGGGGCGGGTCATATGCACCCGAAGGATTGCCCTCACGGAACCCGAAGGGACTGCCGCACGTTCGCGTGCCCCAGACCGCCGATAAGGGCGTGTTCTGAGAATGGCTGGCTTCGTGCGTGTGAACCAGCACGGAAGAGAATGACTGCGAAGCTGGCGCATTAAGTACGTGAACGCGGTGGTCCCCGGGCTTACCTCAGGCGACTTTCTTCAGGACGACCAGTCAACCCAATCGACGATCCCAGCCGAGCGCTGGCAGGTTCTTGCCGCGGATACTCGTCATTGCTTACTACAACGAACCAACATCATGCCGAGCGCTCGTCTTGGCGATTTTTCCATCGAGGTGAGATATGGGCACGCTTACAGCAACACCCGCCAGCAGAATCTCCGGCGGCAGTTTCCTGATTGAGCAGCGGGCGCCCAGCGAGGTGTTTACTCCGGAAGACTTCACCGAGCAGCACCTGTTGATTGCGCAAACCGCCGAAGAATTTGCCAACAAAGAAATCGTCCCCAACATGGAAAAGATGGAGCACAAAGAATTCGCGGTCACTCGGGAACTCTTGAGGAAGGCAGGCGAACTGGGCCTGAGCGGGGTGGATGTTCCCGAACAGTACGGCGGCATGCAGCTCGACAAGA
>JBEKWZ010000144.1:0-7076 GCA_049512555.1 Candidatus Sulfotelmatobacter sp.
CTCCAACAGCAGCTTCAATTCGTCCACGCTGAAGGGTTTGGTCACGTAGTCATAGGCACCATGCTTCATGGCTTGCACCGCCGACTGTACGGTGCCGTAGCCAGTCACGACGATCACCACAGCCTCCGGGCGGCGCTCCTTGATGCGGCGCAGCGCCTCCAGCCCGCCGGCTCCCGGCAGACGCAGATCGAGCAGCACGGCATCGAAGGCCTGGGTCTCGAGCAACCGGTAGGCATGCTCGGCGGAATCGGCTACGTAGGCCGTGTAGCCCAGCGATTGCGCCACTTCGCGGCAGGCTTCGCGGATCGATCGTTCATCGTCCACGATCAGAAGGTTGAGAAAATTGGCGGGTTCAATTTGCGGTATCGCGGTCATCGGACTTAAGGCGGCAGACGTCATGGCATTCATTCTTTTTCCTCTTAATTCTTATTCTTTCGCTCGTAATTCTTTGGGAATAAGTTCTTCCGAGTTTCTTTGCGGGTGAAAATCGCGGGGCATCTCCTCGAACCGCACAAGCGATGGCGGAACCAGCGGCAGAAGCACCGATACGCGGGTGCCGCACGCGGGCGCACTGTCCACATGGATCAGGCCGCCATTTTTGTTCACGATGTCATAGACCGTGGCCAATCCCAGGCCCGTGCCCGTGCCGGCCTTGGTCGTGAAAAACGCTTCGAACAGATGAGCTCGCGTGACGGCATCCATGCCGCTGCCGTTGTCGGCGACCACGAACAGGGCGCACGGCAGTGAAGCCTGGCTGCCCACGCCAGAATCTGGTCCCCCAGATTGTGGTTCCCCAGAATGTGCTCCCCCAGAACGCCGCTCGGTGAGCACCTGCACTTTGCAATTGCAGGTCTCAATCATGATCTGGCCGCCGCCCGAAGTTGTTTCGGAGGTCGCCCCCGACACCGCGTCGCGCGCGTTGAGCACCAGGTTGAGCAAAATCTGCTGGCACTGCGTGGAATCCATTTTGATGAACCCAAGATCGGGATCGAGGTTGAACTTCAGCTCGATGTTTTCCCCGATCAGGCGGACCAGCAAGTTCCGCATGCCTTCGGCTATATCGTTGAGCAGAAGCAGCTGGGGCTCGCAAGTCGTGGGCCGGGCCACGGCCAGCAACTGCCGCACCAGCCCGGTCGCCTGCATGCCCGCGTTGCGGATTTCTTCGGCATATTTGCGTACCCGATGGCAGGGCTCCAGGTGGGCCATTAGCAGGTCGCAATACAACAACACTCCGGTCAGAAGATTGTTGAAGTCGTGGGCCACGCCTCCAGCCAAACGCCCCACAACCTCCAGTCCCTCGGCTTGGCGCAGCCGCTGCTCGGCCTGCTGGCTCCGGGTGGCATCTTCCGCCAGCACCAGCGCATAATCGGGACCGTTGTTCGCCCCCGCCACCCGCCACGCTGTCCAGTGCATTGGCCGGAAAGTTCCAGCCCTGCTTTCCGAGTCCATCTGAAAGCTGTCTCGGCGGCGCTCGAACAGTTCCCCGAGCAGGCGTTCGGCCTTAGTGCGGTCTTGCGGATCCACCAGGTCGGCAAAGTTCAGGCTTCCCGCAATGCGCGACCTGCCTCCAAGCATCAGTTCCAATGCCGGACTCAGCGCGGTGATGTTGCCCGCGCGCTGGCATTGCGCCAGACCCAGCGGTGCGTTCACCAAAAGGGGATGCAGTTCCGCATTCGAATCCTGCGGCGTCCACGGAATTTCAGCAGCTGCGCTCATAAACACTACTTTGCGCGGGATCGTTCCCGGAAGAAACCAGTTATCGGGCCACCCCGCACCTTCGTTTTCCTGAAACGGGAATTCGGGGTTGGTCTTTCGCCCGATTAATTCCCATCCCGAGCTCACTATAGAGAGGCGGGTCTGTGGGGCATAAGGGCAGATGTCACTAAAACGGGAATTCTTTCTGTGGAAAACTCGCCCCAGGCAGACTATTCAGTGGTTAGTGATCCACCCGGGTGCGTTGACTGGCGGCGACGTAGGCAGGTTCGGCCAGACGGAAGGTCAGTCTGCGGCCTTTTTCGAGGCGAATCACAACCGCGGACGCTGGGCTGGACGGCGTTTCGCCGGGCGCGACCTGCTTATCGCCGGCGTTCCCCCGCACGAACAGGCTGGAGGTTTGAATGGGCAGGCTTACGTCTCCCAGATGGATCGAATCAAGAGCCAGGCGGACATAGCCGTGATAGGGCGTGCCGTGATCGCGCTTGACGTTGGAAACGCGGGCAGACTCCACACGACCGGCAACAGTGGCGCCGCGCGGAACTAATTTGTTCCCTTCGATTACTACCGCTTCGTCAACCACCGCTTCGAAGGTTCCGTTGACGCCTGGATTCTCGGCCGCTATAGGAGTCTTGAGCCGAACTGTGAGCAGGGTTCCAGCAGGCAGATTCTGCGACTCGTGGAACGGAAGTCCGGCTTCAGGGCTCTTGCCGGTTTCTGGAGTTGCCGGAGAATCTCCCGGACGGGCAGTCGCGCCTTCCTCATGGAAAGGAACCGAATGCTGCTCGGTGTGAAGGGCAGCGTCGTCAGTTTGCGGACCATCCGGACGGGTACACCCCGCCGTCCAGAGCACCGCCAACAAGATTATCAGCAACAGCGGCCAAATCGTCAGACCTTGAGGTCTGCGGAACCGGCTCATGAAAATCATTTTCGCCCGCGTTTCTTAGACGAGGCAGTGGCAACCCGAATACCAGACACACTCTCATCAAATCAATCACTTGGCGATGGCACTTTCGGGTAGGTCCGAGTAGATTCTTCCCGCCACGGTGTTTGTTTCTAGGTTTTCGTTGGGACCCCCATTCCATAAACGCACTTCAGGACGATAAGCCAAAGGAGGATAAGCCGAAGATTCCTTGCCGCAGCGGTTCCAGTTACTCCGCTCTCAGCGCTTCCACTGGATCGACTCCAGCAGCGCGGCGGGCCGGCAGATAGCTGGCCAGCGCAGCCGCGGCGGCCAGAATGACCGGCACAGCGAGGAACGTCAGCGGATCGAGCGGGCTGATGCCGAAGAGCAGAGTTTTCATGAGTCTCACGAGTGCGGCCGCCGCTGCGAGGCCAATGACGACGCCAACTCCAGTCAACCCGAGGGCGGAACGAACGAACATCCATCGCAGCACACCCTTCTGTGCCCCCAGCGCAAGGCGGATTCCGATTTCGCGAGTGCGCTGCGAAACCGCGTACGAGATAACTCCGTAGATGCCAATCAGACTTAGGGCAAGCGCCATGGCGCCGGCAATCGCCAGCATGACGAGCGTGAATGAAGTGCGTGCCAGCGACTGGCTGTAGATCTCCTGCATGGTGTTCACCGCAGCGAGCGGCAGGCTGGCGTTCACTGACCAGACCGCTTGTTGCACCTGCTTGAGAAAGCTTTCGGTTCCGGCACGGTCGCTCCGAATGGCGAACGTCACGAAGCGCGGCGCATCAATGGTCGGCTTCGGCGTGTACGGATCGTTGAGCATCGCTGGCCAATAAACGGTGGCAGGCGCTGCTTCGTCGACACCATGTACGCGCACGTCTTCGACCACACCGATAACCTCTTGCCAGGGCGAGTTCGAGAATTGCCGGAGGCGCTTGCCGACGGCGGCGGAGGCCGAACCCCACGACTCGCGCGCAAAATTCTCTGACACCATCACCCTGGGCCGCAGATCGTAGATGTCACTCCATGTAAAGTCGCGACCCGCGACCAGACGAGTGCCCATAGTATTGAAATATGCCGGTGAAATGAAGTTGAAGAGCCTCAACGGAGGCTCCCCGCCTTCGTAACTTTTCCCTTCTACTGAAATCTCGTCCCAGTTGGGATCGTTGTTCTCCATGGGCACAGCGCCCGCGAACCCAACCGAAGTGACTCCCGGAATGGCAGCAACTTGGTCGACGATGTTGTTCTGAATGTGCGTGACCACTTGCGGATCGGAGATCAGCAGGTCGGGAATCCAGATGTGCATGGTCTGCACGTGTTGAGGATCGGCGAAGCCGGGCTCGACGCTGCGTAGCGCTGCGAACGTGCGAATCATAAGCACAGCGCTTACCAGGAGAACGAGTGCCATGGATACCTGCGCGATGACCAGCACATTGCGAGCACGCTGGCGCACGCGGCTTGCACTGGCGGTTCGATTTGTTCCTCCTATGATCGCGGAGGTTTGTGTCCGGGCGTATCTTAATGCCGATATGGATCCGAACAACAATCCCGAAAGAACTGAGAGCGCGAAAGTGAAACCGAGCGAGCCCGCATCAAGAGAGATTTCACTCAGGCGCGGCAGATCGGTTGGGCCGATAGCCACGAGAAGACGCAAGCCCGCAAAGGCTACCCCAACGGCAATCACGCCGCCCAAAATTCCGAGCGAGACGCTCTCGATCAGCAGTTCGCGTGCGATGCGCATGCGGCTGGCGCCTAACGCGGCGCGAATGGAAAGCTCCTGGTGGCGCGACTCCGCGCGAACCAGCAGGAGATTGGCGACGTTGGTGCACACAATCAGCATGACCAGTCCAACCGTCGCCATGACTATCCACAGCACCCCGCCGATGCTGCCGATCACCTGTTGCTTCAAGAAACGGAAGCCTGGGGTAATTCGCCAGATCTCGTAATAATGCGGATTCGTGCCGGGGCCGTTCGAGTAGGAATCCATCCATACCGGAATCAGGCGCGCAATGTCAGCGTCGGCTTGGGCGAGTTGCATCCCCGGCTTGAGACGAGCGATTCCGGAATAGCCAAAGCCGGCCAGCTTTTGATCGGCGCGATCCAACGCCAGCGGTACTAAAAGATCGAAGTCGCGATCGACCAGCCGGAAGCCGCGCGGCATGACGCCAACAATCTCCCTGCTCTGCGCATCCACTTGAATGACACGTCCGATCACGCCGCGATCTCCACCAAAGCGCCGCTGCCAATAGCCGTAGCCGAGCATGACGGTCTTCCCGCCATGTGGATCCTGATCGGATTGACCAAACCAGCGGCCGACCGCGGGAGGAACGTTGAGCGTCTGCAGCACACCGTCGCTGATCATTTCGCTTCGTACCTGTTCCGGTTCAGCGACACCCGTTACACTCGCGTTGCTTGGCGTCCAGATACCCATCGACTGGAAGGTTCGGTTCTGGTCGGAGAAGGTGAAGTACATCGACGCCGAAAGCTGCAGGCCACTGGAAAAATTCGCCAAGCCGCCGGCGCCGGGAGCGTTGAGCCACAAGGAGACAAGCTGTCTTGAATCGGGGTAAGGCAGGGGCTTCAAAAGGACGCCGTTAACCACGCTGAAGACCGTGGTGTTGGCGCCGATGCCGATAGCTAGCGTGAGCAGAACAGTTGCGGCAAAGCCCGGCGATTTTCGCAGCCGGCGGAAGGCGAACTTCAGGTCAGCCAGAATGGATTCGAGCGCCGGCCACTGCCAGACTTCACGGCTGCGCTCCTCGAGAAGAGTAACATTGCCAAATTCGCGCCGCGCCCTCTGCTCGGCTTGCTTGCGTGGCATGCCGTCGGCCATTAATTCCTCAGTTCGCTCCTCGATGTGCTCCTGGATCGAGATGGAGATGTCCTCATAGCGGCGACGCCGGGAGAAAAACTGAGCGAACCATTCCATCGTAGGACTCCTATACTTTGGCGACAGCCAGCACCCGCGTGATGCCGGCAAACATCTTTTCGACGCTGACGACTTCTTTTTCGAGGCGGCGGATGCCCGCGTCGGTTAGCCGGTAAATGCGCGTCGGGCGACCCTTAGCGGAGGTTCCGGTTTTCGCTTCCAGCCAGCCTTCTCGCAGCATCCGCTGAAGCGCGGGATAGAGAGAGCCTTCCTCCACCTGCAGCAGGTCGTCGGAAACCTGCTTGATGTGCTTCACAAGCGCATAGCCATGCATAGGTTTCAAGCGCAGGGACTGGAGAATCATCAGTTCCAGCGCGCCAGGAAAAAGATCGCGATGCTCAGGGTTATTAGCCATCGGGATGGATCTTACGCCAAAATACCTATTTTTAAAATAGGTATTTCTAGAACGGAATGCGAGAAGAATTCGGCTTCGAGCAGCGCCGAGAGAACATCCTCAGAGGCTGCTCAGCAATTTGAGCACGTTGTTAGTTGTGTCCGTCTCACCCAGCCGGGGGAAGATCTTCTCGACGCTGTGACGATGCGCGTCGGCGTCGCGGTCGGTCATCGCATCCACGACCAGCACCACGCTGTAGCCGTAATCGTAAGCACTGCGCGCCGTGGATTCCACGCCAACACTGGTGGAAACCCCCACAACGAAGACCTGGGTTACGCCGCGCTGGCGCAAGAAATCATCCAAGGACGTCCCGATGAACGCGCCGAACCGCTGCTTGGTGACGAGGTAATCGTCGTGATGCTGCTCCAATTCCGGAACAAGCTCGCTCCAATCTGGAGGAAGCGAAAACTTAGGGCTTTGGGCGTCGGTGCGGCCGGGAGCGCGTCCGGTCACGTTGACTAGCACGACCGGCAGGCCGCGCGTGCGGAAGGCGCGCGCCAGTTGGGCTGCACGGTCCACAATCTCCGCCGCGGGGTGTACGGTGGGCAGCCCGACGACACCTTTTTGCAGATCAATCACGATCAGGGCGGCCTGCGCATCGAGGGTTGTAAGTGGCATGTTTTTTCCCTTTCGGTCGAGGGCTGAATCGTAGGCGCAGGCTTTAGATTCACTGTTGCGTTTATGGATTGGATCGCATCCAAGAAAAACGGAGGGCGGCAAGCCGCCCTCCGTGTCAGTCTTCATTCAAGTCCTTCCGGCCCAGCTTACGGTTTTTTCACCGGCTTCTTGGCCATCGGCTTGGCCATCGGTTTCTTGGCTGCTTCGCGCCCGCCGATCAGAGTCAGAGCATCGGTTGAGTTGAACGGGAAGACCTTAGCCGACGATTGGCCAGTGGTGCTCAAGGTGACGTCGACCCGGCGATTGCTCGCCATCCTGACGACCTCCATGTTCTTGAGAATCCGCGCCCGCTCTTCCGTGCTCAGGTCCGGATTGTTGTCCACTGAATCCTTCACTTGTTCAGAGGTCAGGTTTTCGTCCTTGCCGAACGATTTGGTGTCGATGTTCGCCTCAGGAACGCCCTGCGCAACCAGGAAGCCCTTGACGACCTCGACGCGGCGCTCGGT
>JBEKWZ010000145.1:0-7067 GCA_049512555.1 Candidatus Sulfotelmatobacter sp.
TCGCGGCGACGAGTGGGACGCCGCAGAGTGCGGCGCTCAACACGGCGTTTTCCGCACCCCTGGTGGCGACAGTGACCATGGGCGGATTGCCGGTGAGCGGCGCGTTCGTCGTTTTCACCGCTCCGGCGACGGGAGCGAGCGGCACATTCGCGACGAGTTCGTCGTACACCGAAACGGATACGACTGACGCGACTGGCATAGCCACGTCGTCGATCTTCACCGCCAATGGAACCATCGGAGCTGTTGTGGTGACGGCGAGCGTGGCGGGAGTGACGGCGACAACCAGTTACAGTCTGACCAACACTTCCGGACCTCCGGCCTCGATCACGGCGACGAGCGGATCCCTGCAAGACGCGACGGTCAGCACGGCGTTTGGGGCGCCGCTGGTGGCGACCGTAGTGGACAGTAACCAGAATCCAGTGAGCGGAGCGTCGGTGACGTTCACGGCTCCGGCGACAGGAGCTGGCGGCGCATTCGCATCGAACTCATCGAATACGGAAACGGATACTACCAACGCAAGCGGCCAGGCCACCTCATCCGCGTTCACCGCCGATGCGACGGCCGGCGCCTATACGGTGACGGCTGCGGTCACGGGAGTGGCCACGGCGGCCAACTTCCAATTAACCAACATAACCGGGGCGCTTATATCGATCGCGGCGACCAGCGGAACGCCACAAAGCACGCCGGTGCTGGCAAATTTTTCAGCGCCGCTCGTAGCAACTGTAGTGGACGGCAACCAGAATCCCATCAGTGGAGTTGTGGTGACGTTCGAGGTTCCGGCGACGGGAGCAAGCGGCACATTCGCCGGTGGCGTGAACACGGCTAAGACCAACGCCAGCGGAGTGGCCACTTCGGCGGTGTTTACAGCCAATGGGTCGGTCGGAACTTATACCGTCACGGCAACGGTTGCGTCAGGGGCGGAGCCGGCGAACTTCGTTTTGAGCAACACGGCGCTCAACTTTTCGTTCTATTTGAGCGGGCTCGAGTCCGTCAACGGCCCGGGCTTCTACGCCCTGGCCGGGGCCGTGACCATGGATGGCAACGGCAACGTTCTGGGTGGTGAACAGGACTATAACGACGGTAACGGTCTTGCATCGCCCGAACCATCCCCTGACACTATCTTGCCGGGAACGTCCGGGCTATCCGTGGATCCGACAACTGGCCAAGGGACGCTCACGCTCACAACCAACAACGGTAATTTGGGCGCGAGTGGGGTCGAAACTCTCGCTGTCCAGTTTGTGAACACGAACCACGCGCTCATTGTGCAGTTCGATGGGTCAGCTACATCAAGCGGAAGCCTGGACCTGCAGACGCTGTCGAGCGCGCTCAACGACGGCAACTATGCCTTCACGCTTTCCGGAACTGACTCCGCTTTGGCGCCGATTGTTTTCGGAGGCGTGTTCTCAGTCTCAAATAGCGGCACAGCTTTGACGGGTACTTTCGACGTCGATGATGCCGGAGCTGCGATCACTCCGACGCTGGGAATTGCTCTCAGCGGAACAATCACCGCTCCCGATGCTTTCGGGCGAGGCACGATTAGCAGCGCAGCCCTGGGGATCACGCTGAACTATTACGAGGTTGGTCCTGAGGCGATTCGGATCATCGATGTGGACGCTGGCGATTCCGGCGTAGGCTCGATCTTTGGACAGGGATCGGGCACCTTCGACAACACATCGGTGGGGAACTCCGTATTCGCTGTCGCGAGCAACCCGTCTGGAACTCTTTATGCTGCGGCCGGCATGTTTACCGCGAATGCCGGCAGTGGCACTTTCGTCGGTGTCGCGGACGACGATGAATACGACAATGACACCATCATTTCCGCTGCCGCGATCGCAGGCAACTACACTGTTGCCACCAATGGATACGGCAGCCTGACGGTCACTCCCGGAGGCTTGGGAGACGTCAGCGTTCTGGGCGTCTACATGACGGACCCACTGCTCAATCTGAACGATCCGAATAACACTACCAGCGGATTGGGCGGCGCTCTGATTGCGGACCTGGATGCAGCGAATGCCAGCGGGGGACTCAACGGGACCGGACTTCTCATTCCGCAAACGGACACGGACACGTCCAGCTTCGCCGGCAACTACGCCTTTGGAGTGCAGGCTTAC
This sequence comes from Candidatus Sulfotelmatobacter sp., assembly GCA_049512555.1. Taxonomy (GTDB): domain Bacteria; phylum Acidobacteriota; class Terriglobia; order Terriglobales; family Acidobacteriaceae; genus Sulfotelmatobacter. Next base: position 2,112 of record JBEKWZ010000145.1, read on the forward strand.
AACACCCCCAACCGTCCGAACCAGTTTGGTTGGGAATTCGACTTTATTGGGCAAGGAGCGATTGAGAGTGGCGCTTTGACCAATGCCACCGGGTTGCTCAGTGATCCTTTCGCCTTCTTCAACCCTACGCAACCTGACGGGACCGACACCGCGAAATTCACGGGTAGCGCAGTGCCCGATCTGGCGAACCCGGGGCGCTACACCATGAAGCTCGCGGTGGCCGTGGTTGCGGACCCGGGGAACTTCACCACCGTGATCTATCAGGCGGCGGGCGGGCAGTTGTTCTGGCTAGACGTGCAGGAAAGCGACCTCGGTATGTTCCTCGGAACGATCGAGCAGCAAGGGGCGTTAAGCGCACTGCCGGCGGCGCGAGGGCCCGCGGCAAGGGCGAAATCGAAACGGTAGCCGGGAGAAGGAAACCGGGCATGGCCGCGATGGCCGTGCCCATATCCTCTTTTCCGTGGCGTTTCGATTTGGTGTTTGATCGAAGTTTGATCGGCAGAATGTCGACTGAGCAGGTTTGTAGACTACGGAGATCGCAATGAAACTCTACCGGGTGGTTTCACTGTCGTTGGTAGTGATGGCGGTTGTGTTGGGAGCTCTATCCGCATCGTGGGCTCAGGACGCGACTGGAAGGATCTATGGAACGGTCTACGACCAGCAGAGTGCGGTCATCCCACAAGTGGAAATTACCGTCACTAACACAGCTACGCAGAACGTGCGCACCGCAACCACCGACAACGACGGATCGTTTCAGTTGCTCGCGCTGCCGATCGGCAATTACAAGGTGACCGCAAAGCATGCCGGATTTAGGGTGGTGACCAGTACGGAGCAGAAACTGCTGATCAATCAGGCGCTGCGCATCGACTTCAAGATGGAAGTGGGGACCGAGAATGAGACGATCGACGTTGGAGCCGAGGCTGCACCGGTGGAAACCATCAATCCAACTCTGGGGCAGTCGATCACAGGACGAGTGATTACGAACATGCCCCTGAATGGGCGGGACATGCTGGACCTGGCCCTGCTTCAGCCCGGAGTCACCGAAAGCAATGACGACAACGCGGGCGCGGGCAATTACAGTATTGCCGGTGGGCGCACCGACTCCGTGACATTTCTGCTCGATGGCGGAAACAACAACGACTTGCTGAGTAACGGGAACGTGCTCGACCCGAATCCCGATGCCATCGCCGAGTTCCGCCTTCTGACCAGCGATTACACGGCTGAGTACGGACGCAACGGCGGAGGCATCATTAGCATCGTCACCAAGTCTGGCACCAACCAGTTCCATGGCGGCGTGTTCGAATACATCAGGAACCGCGATTTCGACGCCAACGACTACTTCAATAACCGCCTGGGACTTCCCCGGCTCGACCTGAAGCGCAATCAGTTCGGAGGGACGCTGGGCGGACCCATCCGCAAAGACAAGGCATTCTTCTTTCTTGCCTACCAGGGGCAACGGCAGGTTCAGGCAATACCGGACGTTGACGTCCCGGTCTACACGCCGCAGGAGTTGAACGGTGACTTTTCCAATGCTTCTACGGGCGGCTCGCCCGACCAAGGCGTCGTGGCCTTCCTAAACGCCAATCCGTACTTTGCAGCGTCGACTAATGGGGGCGCGCGTAATGCGCAAATTAATCCCGCGAACTTTGATCCCGTGGCCAAGAATTACATCGCCGCCGGCTTAATCCCAACCACTCCGAGCGGTTTGTATTCCGCGTCGCTGCCTGCAGTGGACAATCGGAATGAGCTGACGCTGAAGTTTGATCTGGACCTGAACCCGAAAGACAAGCTTTCTGCGACTCTTGGGTTCAACCGCACCAACGGCATCTTTCCTCTCGCTTTCGCCACCGTGGCCGGTTATGGAAGTCAGAGCGTCGCCAATTATTACTTCGTCAACCTTGGCTACACCCGGATTTTTTCGCCAACCATGGTCAACGAATTTCACTTTGTTACGCACCGCAGCAATTACCTCTCGGATATCACACAAGGCCATCAGCCCACCGGAGCTGAACTTGGCGTCACCGGCGTCACTCCCGACCTGGTCACCGGGCCGACCAACATTTACATGGACAACGGTTTCGATATCGGCCCCAGCGAAAACGGTCCGACCCGATACATCGAAAATACCTTCTCCTGGACGGAGGCGTTCACCTGGACGCAGGGCAAACACAACTGGAAGTTCGGAGCTGGCTTCTCGCCTTATCAGGAGAATCTGGTCTACGGCTATTACTTGAACGGGGAGTTGGATTTCTATACGGGCACGAGCACAGGATCGGGAAATGATTTTGCGGATTTCCTGCTCGGTATTCCCGACGCATTCTTCCAAAATGCTCTGGCGCCTTCCAACATTCGCAGCAAGAGTACGGATGTGTTTGGCCAGGACGAGTGGCATGTGAACAAAAGCCTGGTGCTGACCATGGGATTGCGCTACGAATACAATTCGCCCAAGTACGACACTCTGGGGCGGTCTTTTTCAGTGATTCCCGGGCTTCAGTCGCAACGATTTCCTAATGCGCCGCCGGGATTGGTGTTTCCCGGCGATCCCGGGGCTCCCACGGGCGTGAACTTTCCCGATAAGAAAAATTTCGCGCCCCGCTTCGGTTTCGCGTGGGACCCGACGGGAAGCGGCAAGACCAGCGTGCGCGGCGGGGGCGGCATTTTTTATGACATCCTGAAAGGCGAAGACAATCTTCAGTTCAACGGCCAGCCCCCGTTCGTGGGCTCCGCAGGACTCTACTTTAACTCCCCGGACTTCCTGCCAAGTTGCCAGAGCGCCAGCGGTTGTCCTGTAACCGCGCCGCTGACATATATGAGTCAACCGTTCCAAAACGCCTGCAATTATGACGCAGAAGGCAACTGCGCCAGTTTGGGAGTGCCCAACAGTTTTCCCTCGAAGCCACCTGCCTCTAACATTGATTTCACCCCCTTTCTGCCGGTCAACACTTCCGGCGCTATTTTCCTGGTCAACCCGCACCTGCACACTCCTTACGTCTACCAGTACAACCTGAGCGTGCAACGTAATCTTTTCGCAGACATGGTTCTGGAAGCTAACTATGTCGGAAGCACGGGGCGAGGACTGACGTCGCTGGCAGACATCAACCCCATGGTGCTGGGCACGTCCAACCGAGTGCTAAATAGCAGCAGTGGCACCTGCGGGAACTTGAATGTGGTTTGCTACGGTGCGCTTCCTGAATTCCAAAACGTTTCTCAGGCTCATTACAACGCGCTCGAGGCGAGTCTGACGCGGCAGCCCCAAGGCTCGCGCCTGGGCACGGTTTATTACACGCTCGCCTACACCTACGGCCATAACATCGACAATGCTTCTGGTTTCGAGCAGCGCAATTACGCTGTGCCTACCTACAGCCCGGGTCTTTTTCGTGCCTCCGGCGACAGCGATGTCCGCCATCGCATCAGCCTCAGTGGGGGATGGGATGTGCCTTTTGATCGGGCGTGGGCCAGGGGTCCGAAGCGTCTGACTAAAGGCTGGAGCCTCTATCCCATCTTTACCTATCGAACCGGATTCCCATTCGACATTCCAGCCCAGTTGCCCGATTACACCGACCCTGGCAATCCCGGTTCTTCGGGAGCGGGCGATCCTGCGATCTCGCGCGCCGCGATGGTTGCCCCAATCAGAACGTTCGATTACCGCAAGGCGCGGACCATTAATGAGATCACCTACGGCACGGACCCCACCGGCACGCTCTGCCAGATCAGCACAACCCCGGTCACAGGCAACTTTATCTTCGATCCCAACAGTTTTTCCAATGTGCCACTGGAGAACAATGCGTATTACGACGGAGGCTCTCCCAATCCCTGCTTCCCGCAACTCGACCCGGTGCATAACCCGGCCGACCGGACGTACGGCGTGCTCCGCAATCTGCTGCGCGGTCCAACGCTGACCAATCTCGACATCGCCCTGGCCAAAACCACCTCCATCACAGAGCGGTACAAACTCGAGTTTCGCGCCGAGTTCTTCAATGCTTTAAATCATCCCGAGTTCGCACAACCTACGCTCGGTAACAACGCCACAAATCTTCTAGGTCCAACGTTCGGTCAGATAACTACAACCGGCAGCTTTCGCGGGCCGACTCCCCGCATCGGGCAGTTTGCGTTGCGGCTAACGTTTTAGTTCACGTTGTAGGAACGAAGGAATTGGGATGTAGCCGGTGCCACTTCTAAAAAAGGGGAATTCTCTCGGGTGGATGTCAATCAGTCTGAGTCATCGTCCCGGCCAAGAGCCTTATGGAGGCTGACATCGTCGCCATCGCCACTCCTCAAACTGCGGAAGACAATCGTCGATACGATGGTTAATATCCCGAGAGCGATGAGCGCTTTATGGATTCCCTGAATCATTAGGGTTGACGTCCCAAAGCTCTGCGACTACGTCAGCAGCCAGCAATCCTGGCTCTACCGTTGGAACCTTGAGTGGCTGCAAGTCGCTAGCACGGTGTTGCTTCTTGCCTCTCCAGTCACCCTTACTTGCGCGCTAGTCCGCAATCGCCGCGGGAGTCCCTAGTTCGCGCGAGCAGGGCCTTCCTGAAGTACCTGAATATACGAAGTCGCAGGTTGGGTGTGTCAGCCGCCCTAAAACAAGGGATTTTGGGCAGCGAACAAACCTGTCAATGCGGGCGAGAGCGAGCAATGAAAATGCCCAGGCTCATCTCGTGAGTCTGGGCGTCGTTAGGTTGAGCTTTCCGTTCAAGCCGATTTCTTTGCGGCTTTCACCTTCGCCCAGCGGACGCGCTGTGCGGCGGCGATCTTCTTGCGAGCAGCGGCTGACATCGTTCGTTTCCTGGGCATAGTCACTACGTTACCTTTTTCGTCCTTGGCCTTCACCTTCGCCCAGCGTGCTCTCTGGGCAGCCGCGATTCTGGCCCTCCCTGCGGCAGAGATCTTGCCCCGAGGCACTGGTGCGTTCCCGTAGGTCGCTCCAAAAGCCGAGAGCGCTGCGCCAAT
>JBEKWZ010000146.1:0-7033 GCA_049512555.1 Candidatus Sulfotelmatobacter sp.
CGTAGGTCGCGGAAGTTTTCGGCTTCACCTCATACGCCAGATAGCGGCCATCGGGCGACCATGTCGGATTCAGTTCCGCGATCTCGCGCGTCTGCGTAAGATTCACCACTTTGCCGGTCTTCGGTGAAACCAGAAAAATGTCCCACTGCTCGTCGCCGTCATAATCCGACTGGTAGGCGATCCACTTGCCGTCGGGCGACCACGCCGGCGCGGTCTGCCGCTGGTCGCTGATCGTCAGCTGCACCGGCCATCCGCCTTCGGCGGGGACGAGCCACAGATTATTTCTTCCGCTCATGTTCGAGATGAACGCGATCCTCTTGCCATCGGGCGACCAGGTCGGACGGCCCACCTGGCGCGTCATCCAGAGTTTCTCGATGGTCAGGCTGCGGGGCTCAACCTGCGCGCTCGGCTTTGAGGAAATCTGCTTTGGATCGGTAACCGCCAGCGGCGCAGGTAAAGTCTGGGCGGCGCTTTCAGCAACGACAGTGCTCATAAGGATGACGATAGCAAAAGGAATGAGAGCGCGCATGAAGGATAAGGGCCTCGGGCGAGGGTGAAGAAAAGTTTATCAGAGCGGTCAGCTTCGCTCAGGATGACACGCCCCGGATCACAAGCGGTCACGCTTTCGCGTTTTTGTGCATCTCGACCGTGCTCCAGGTTTTATCGCCGGCGTGGCACAGGTTTTCCAGGGCGCAATCGGCGCACTTGGGCTTGCGGGCGATGCACAGTTTGCGGCCATGCCAGATGATCTGATGCGAGAACAGGATCCACTTCTCGCGCGGGATGATTTTCATCAGATCCCGCTCGATTTTCTGGGGATCATTCTGCGTCGTGAGTTCCAGCCGCCGCGAGATGCGGTGTACATGCGTATCGACGACCACGCCCTCAGCCTTTTTGAACCACGATCCCAGCACCACGTTTGCAGTTTTGCGGGCGACGCCGGGAAGGGTCAGCAACTTGTCCATGTCGTCGGGAACCTGCCCGCCGAAGTCGGCGACAATTTTTTTCGCCGCGCCCACTACCGACTTGGATTTATTGCGAAAGAATCCGGTGGAGCGCACGTCCGGTTCCAGCTGTTCGGGGGTGAGCGCGGCAAAGGCCTCGACCGTGGGATATTTCCGGAACAACTCAGGCGTGACCCGGTTCACGTTCGCGTCGGTCGATTGCGCCGAGAGGATCGTCGCCACCAGCAACTCCCACGCGCTCGAATGGGTCAGGGCGCAGGTGACCTCGGGATAGAGCAGGTCGAGGCGACGCAGGATTTCCGACACGCGCTCGGGAGCGATGGGATCGTAGCCGGGCGAATTCACCGCCGGCTTCTGGCGCCCCTTCGGGGCTGCCGAGGCTTTGCCTCGGCCCGGACGGGCGGGGGCGCCCGTCCCCACACGAGCATGCTTGCTGCCGGCTGATTGCTTCTTGACGGACTTGGCGGACAGAAGCGTCCGTCCTACACGAACTTTGTCCTGACGGCCGGTGCGGGCGGGCTGGCGGGGAACCACACCACGAGGCATGAGCAACTCCTTGGGGCCAATATCTTAGCAGAGCGGGCCGACGGAAGGCCTTGAGCTGACCCTCGGTAACCACGCTGGCAATTGACGCCTCTCACGGCCCCCGGTAGTCTGGAGGTACTCCACTCAAGAGTCAGGAAGAATTCCGTGGCGGTCAGCTCCATTCAACTCGGGCAAGTGTGGCGCAGCGAAGCCGACGGCCAGGACTATCTGGTCACCAAGGTTTATAACGAAGTGTTCTCGCAGTTCGCCATCCTGCGCCCCGCCGGAATTACGGCTCCCGATGCCCCCACCGTCCGAGTGAAAATCACCAAAGGCGCGCAGGGCGCCACTTTGCCCGGCTACGCGTTTACCCAGGAAGAGTCGTTCTAAACTCGCACTCATCGCGGCATTTCTGCCGCGAATTTCCGTTACACTGACGATAGTGATCAGTGGCCAGTGATCAGTGGCCAGCCCAACTGATTCGGGACACGGGATGTTACTGACCCGTAGACCCTGACCACTGTTCCTTCTTATGACTGAAAGAATCCTCGCCATTCTGTTCGTCTTCATCAGTAAGGTCATCGCCGTGACCGGGTACGCCGGCATCGCTCTTCTTATGGCGATTGAGTCGGCGTGCATCCCACTGCCTTCGGAATTGATCATGCCGTTTGCGGGATACCTGGTCTTCCAGGGCACATTCAAACTGCTGTGGGCGGCAACGGCGGGCGCGATTGGCTGCAACCTGGGATCGCTGGTCGCCTATGAGATTGGATGCTACGGCGGACGTCCGCTGGTCGAGCGCTATGGCCGCTGGATTTTAATGGGGCACCGCGAGCTCGATTGGGCCGACCGTTTTTTCGCGCGCTGGGGATATCTCGCCGTATTCATTGGCCGGTTGCTGCCGGTCATCCGCACCTTCATCGCGCTGCCCGCAGGAATCGCGCGCATGCCCCGCGGCCGTTTCCACATCTACACATTTCTCGGATCATGGCCGTGGTGCCTTGGCCTGGCCTGGCTCGGCATGAAGCTGGGAGAGAACTGGCGCGAGTTGGGAAAATATTTTCACAAGTTCGACGCCGTGATCGGCGTGGTGCTGCTGGCGGGTGTCGCATATTTTATTTGGAGCCACTGGCAAAATCGAATCAGCTCTCAGCCGACAGCTATCAGTCGTCGGTAAGCGTCGAGGCTTCTTCTTGAGATCAACTTGGTCGGAAAGAGAGTTGTAAAGGCTTCGCCAATTGTGACGCCACGATCATCCACTTTCCTCCGCGCTTCATCACGACATCCATATAAACATAGCTGACAGGGAAGCGCTTTCCGTCCTGCTCGACCTCGTCGTCTTCCGAGCCGTGAACGATGGCCACGGCGTCGCGCAAGAGCCGAATGCGGCGGCCGGTCGAGACCATCGACACGTATCGAATCTTTCCGGAGCTGAGAGTCGCGATCACGTCCGCCTTCGTCGAAGCCTTGCCGGATGCGTCGTACTGCACATAATCATCGGCGAAGATGCGCGAGAGTTCGGCAACATCGCCGGCGATCAGGGCGCGGTCGCCGTCTTCAAAGAGCTGCGAGATCAGATGTTCGTCGTCTAGCACTAAACTTCCGTCGTAGAGGCGTTGCCGGCAACGTCTCTCGCCACCATCCGAAATGCTGCCGGCAAAGGCGTTGCAAGCAACATCTCTACGACATCTTTGGGTAGTGTACTATCTAGTTTTTGCAAGGAGCCTTCTATGATTCGAATGTTCCGCACCTTCGCGTTGTTCCTGCTTTTCGCCGTCACACTGCCGGTTATTGTTAGCTCGCAGTCCGCGTCTGACCGGCCGTTCGTGGTCGAGTACTACTACAAAACCAAGTGGGGACACGCCGACGAATTCCTGAAGCTGTTCAAGAAGAACCACTATCCCGTGCTGAAAAAAGAAGCCGAGATGGGGCGCATCGCCAAGGTCTGGATGGATCAGCCGCGCTATCACACCACCGAAGACGGCCGTTGGGATTTCCGCGTGACCATCGTCTTCAAGAACGCGACCGTCGCCAACGAGCCGTTCGACGAGGCCGCGCTGCAGAAGCAGATGTATCCCGACCAGGATACGTTCCAGCGCGAAGAACAGCGCCGCTTCGAAATCCTCGACGCGCATTGGGACCTGCCGGTAAAACCAATGGATCTCGACGGGAAACCCTAGAACCTATCACCACAGAGGACACTGAGGAACACAGAGATAAACACAGCGCTGCAAAAAACAGGAGCCGACGACTCCGAATCGTGGGAAGATAGACGTAGACGGCCGTCCGTTCGTGCACCCGGGAGCACGTGCAAAGGAGGTCTTATGCTGGCTGCAAGGCGTCGTGTCACGCGCAACCCGTATTTTCATTTTCACCCCATGTCCACGCTGTTCTCCCTGGTCGGTACTTTAATCCTGCTGGGGTTGCTGGCATGGTTTCTGGTGGTGCCGGCGAGATAGAAACGCTACGCGTGTTTGCCGCCCACGTTTCTCGCCCAGGCGAAAACCTGCGGCTCTTCATCCAATTCTGTATTCCCGTCCGCAATCCGATGCGCGCACTGCGCTCGAAGATGTTAAACCTTGGTAACAATCACGAAGGAATTCCTTTATCGCTTCCATCAAAATTTGGAATTAGACATAATCTCTACAAGATCGATAATGTATTGCATGGACCCCTTATTATCAGTTGAGGACTCACATGTTGATGTACTCCACGAAATCAGCGAACGCCTGGGAACGGCGGAGGGATTTCACGACGTTCTGAGCCGGGTTGTCGAATTTGCTTCTGCGCTGGTCAAGTGCGACTCCTGCCTCGTCTACATCATGGAAGGCGACGAGCTCGTTCTGCGGGCTTCGAAGAACCCGCATCCTGAAGTGGTCGACCGCCTGAAACTCCGCGTTGGGCAGGGCATTACGGGATGGGTTGCAGAACATCGTGAGCCGGTTGCGATCCCGGAAGAAGCGGCGCATGATCCGCGCTTCCAGTTTTTCCACGAATTGCCGGAGGACAGCTACGAGGCGTTTCTCTCCGTGCCCTTGATGTGCCGCGGGCGCGTGGTCGGCGTCATCAACCTGCAGCATCGCCAGCATCACGTTTACCGGCGGCGCGAAATTCGCATGATTTCCACTGTCGGATTTCTCGTCGGGGCCGAGCTCGAACTGGCGCGCCTCGAAGAGGCCAACTCCACGCTCGCGGAACAATTGCAGACCAGAAAAGTTGTGGAGCGCGCCAAAGGCATCCTGCAGCGCGATCTCGGGCTCAACGAAGAGCAGGCCTACCTGGCGCTGCAACGCCAGAGCCGCCAGAAACGCAGACCCATGAAGGAAATCGCTGAAGCCATCGTGCTGAGCGATGATGTCCGCGGAAATTCACAGCTCCAGCCGACCTAGTTGTCGCTCAGAGAAGTTCGAAAATGTGTCACTTTCTGATCCTCGGCGGCTAAAGCCGATTGGGTACAGCCACTCGTATCGCAGCGCTAGAAGCGCTGCGCCACCCAAAATCTAAACCTTAAACACAAACACCAAGGGCGGATAGCCGGTTAGCTATCCGCCCTCGTTTTCTAGCAACCCAAAAAGAACTACTGTCCCCGTTCCACGACCGCGGGAGCGGCCTTGGCAATCTGCCGCTCTGTCGGATGCGACGGCACGGTGAAGTGCAGCGACATGCCGAACTCCGGCAGTTGCATGGCACTGACGTAGGTGCCATCGGGAGTGGTTTCGAGCACTAGCCGGCTGCGATCCGATGGCTTGGCTTCCTCGGTATCGGGCACCAGCACGATGAATCGGGTCATGTTCCCGCTCAGCTTGCTCAGGCTAAGCATGCGCGAACCGCCGTCGGGATCGAAGGAAAATTCGTATTCTCCCGCCGGAAGTTTGGCGTTGCCTAAGCGAACTTCATGCGTGAGCGTGAACTTGCCGCGTGCCGCCTCCTGGGCCGAAGCCGGGGTAGGCGAAAAGTTGAGCGCGCTGGCCGCGAGAATCGCGGTGTAAACGTAGCTGCGAATGTTTTTCATGGAATCTCCTTTGTCCTCTTGCGAGCCGAGCTCGCGAGAAGAACTGGTCTGAAGAGCACACTTCCGGCGCAGGCCCGAATGGCGTGGGCTCAGATTTCGGTGGAGATCAACGGGGTCAAATCGAATTGCACGCCGCAGCAGGGTGGCACGCAAACAGCAACTCAGCGGGAACCTGCTAACAGAGCTGGTCCGCCAAGTGATTCCACTATGCAACAGGAGCGGGGCAAGAGTCCAACGCAAAAAATCTATGGGAGTCATTCGCGCGAGCAGCGTGACCCTAGTAACGTCGATTCGAGGGATGACCGCGTCGTAGTGCGGCGAGATGTCAGCCACGATCGCTGGAAGAAGCGACTTTCCGCTCGATGATCCCCCAGCGCAATTGACCAGTTATTTTCGCCGCTTCGCTGCGCGCATTTGCCAATCCTCCCCTAGAGGTGAGATGATTCCCAGTCGCGGTGGCGGTGACCAGCCACCGCCACCAAGGGGACTCATAATATGTATCAAAAACGTCCAGGAGTATTCATGGCCGATTGGTGGGATGCCGACGGCCGCCGCCATCGCAAACAATTCGCAACGTCCGCAGCCGCACGCGAACATGAGCACCGCGAGACCGCTCTGGCGCACGCCGAGCGCGCCAGCCGGGAGATGAAGCTGGCAGCACGAACTGGTGGCGGGAAAAAGGCCCGCACCCAGACGGTTCACGGCACCATCGAACCCGCCAAAGGCAAGCTTGGAGTGATGCTCCCGGGCATGGGCGCCGTGGCCACCACTTTCGTGGCCGGGGTCGAGGCCATTCGCAAGGGCCTGGCCAAGCCCATTGGATCGCTGACCCAGATGGGCACCGTGCGCCTGGGCAAACGCACTGACGGCCGCTCGCCGAAGATCAAGGAGTTCGTACCGCTGGCCGGACTCGACGATCTGGTCTTCACCGGCTGGGATATTTTCAAAGACAACATGTACGAAGCCGCTTCGAACGCGGGCGTGCTCGATCAGCGCTTGCTCGACCAGTTGAAGCCATTTCTTTCGACGGTCACGCCGCGCCCGGCGGTGTTCGATCACAACTACGTCAAGAAGATCGACGGCCCCAACGTGAAGAAGGGCAAATCGAAGATGGATCTTGCCGAGCAACTGCGCGACGACATCCGCGACTTCAAAAAGACCAGTGGGGCCAGCCGCCTGATCACCATGTGGTGCGGGTCCACGGAGTCGTATATCGAGCCGACCGAGGCGCATCAAACGCTCAAGTCGTTCGAGAAGGCGCTGCGCGACAACGATGAAATGATCGCGCCCTCCATGATCTACGCCTATGCGTCGTTGATGGAAGGCGTTCCGTTCGCCAATGGCGCGCCCAACCTCACCGTCGATCTTCCGGTGATGCTGGAGCTTTCGCGCAAGAATGAGGCGCCCATCTGCGGCAAGGATTTCAAGACCGGCCAGACATTAATGAAGACCGTTCTGGCGCCCGCGTTCAAAGCGCGTCTACTCGGCCTGAGCGGATGGTATTCGACAAACATTCTCGGCAACCGAGACG
>JBEKWZ010000147.1:0-7026 GCA_049512555.1 Candidatus Sulfotelmatobacter sp.
GGCGTGCCGTTGTTGGCGCCTGGCTTCAGCTTTTTGCCCAACACTTCTTCGCCAGGAAAGAACTTTTGCGCAAACGCCTGATTCACCACTATCACCTGCGCAGACTTCATGTCGTCGCGCTCGGAAAAATCGCGCCCTCGCAGCAACGGGATTTGCATCGTCCGGAAATAATCCGGCGTGATCGGACTGAGGTCCGCGCCGGGCCGCTGTCCCTCGGATGTGGGGTGCTCAGGGTCTTCGAAACTGATTGTGATGCCGTTGTAGGTCATCGGCAGAACCATGACCCCGCCGGCGGACTCTACGCCCGGCAGCGCACGCACCTTTTCGAAGTAGTCATGGTAGAACTGCGGGCGCGCGTCTCCTTGATAGCGCGCATCCGGTGTTTCAAAGCGCAGTGTAGTGAGGTGATCGGAATTGAATCCCGTGCCCATGCGCAACAGGTTTGCAAAGCTGGTAATCAGCAAGCCCGCCCCTGCCGTGAGCACAAGGCCTAGCGCTACTTGCCCCACAATCAGCGATGACCGCAGCCAGTCGCGTCCCGTGATGTCGCTGCGTCCACCTTCCTTCAAAGTGGAGACCAGATCCGTTTTCGATGCAGTGATGGCGGGGATGATCCCGAAGATCAATCCTGCAGCGAACGAAACCAGAATCGCGAACGACAGGACCCTCAGATCGACTCCCGCGTCGGCCGCGCGCGGCACGCTGTCGCCGATAAGCGAAAGTATCGCGGGCGTGCAGGCGAAAGCCAGCCCGCAGCCCGCGAGCCCACCCAATGCGCTCAGAACCAGACTTTCCGCCAGCAACTGGCGCACGATCCGCTTTCTGCCTGCGCCCAGCGCCGACCGCACCGCAATCTCGCGTTGGCGTTCACGCATGCGCGCGAGCAGCAGGTTGGCGATGTTTCCGCACGCGATCAGCAAGACCAGGGAAACTGCCCCCAGAACCACGAGCAGCTCGGTTCGCGCATCGCCGATAATGGCGGCAATCTCACTTGTCGCTTTGGCTGAGTCATGCCGCGTGTTGGTGTTCGGATATTGTTTCGCTAGGTTGACCGCGATGCTTCGCAGTTCCTGGTCCGCCTGCGCAACCGTAGCGCCCGGCTTCAGGCGCCCGAAGGCGTTCAAGAAGTGCATGCCTCGGTTGCGGGTGGCAGGGTTGGAGCTCGTACTATCTTCGTCCACTGCCAGAGTGGTCCAAATATTGTTTCGAGGTTCAGTGACCGGGAAGCGAAAATTAGAAGGCATGACGCCGACCACAGTGTAGAGCCCGCCGCTCAGTCGCATCACGTGGCCAACGATCGCCGGGTCCGCACCGAATTGCGTTGCCCATAACGAGTGGCTGATCAAAACAACCCGCGAGCCCGCTTTTTCATCGTCTGGAGTAAAGCCGCGGCCGAGCTCCGGACGTACCCCGAGAGCCGGCAGCAAGTCCCAGGAGACGATCTCTGCATCGAGTTGGACCGGTCTCTCCAACCCCGTCAACGTAAACGTCTGGTCGTGATAGGAAACCAGGTGTTCGAGCGTGTGGTTCTGGCTCCGCCAATCAAAGAAGTCCGGATAACACATGTCGCTCGTTCCCGGATTCCGCGTGTTGATGGATTGCGCCTCGATCAGCCGTTCCGGCTGGTAGTAAGGCAGCGGCCGCAACATGACTGCATCAATCACGCTGAACACGGCCGTGTTCGCGCCAATGCCCAGCGCCAGCGTAATCACCGCTACCGCGGTGAAACCGGGGCTCTTGCGCAACTGCCGGATTGCGTAGCGAAAATCCTGCAACAGTCCAGTCATCTCTAGCTCCTTATTACTCGTAGCGTAGCGCCATGATGGGTTCGACCTTGGCGGCACGTCGCGCCGGCAGCAGCGCAGCGGCAAGCGCAACCACCAGGACCACGACCGTCGCCAGACTGAGCGTCAGCGGATCCCAGCTCGCAATGCCGAACAACTGGCTGCGCACCGCGATACCCAGCAAAAGCGACGTCGGCAACGCAACGGCAATCGCAATTCCTGTCAGCCACAGCACCTCGGCCAGAACCACGCGCATGACCGAAGCGCGGCTCGCACCCAGCGCCATCCGGATGCCGATCTCCGATGTTCTTTGGGCGGTCGAGTAGGCCAGCACGCCGTACAGTCCGATGGCCGCCATCAGCGCGGCGAGCACGCCAAAGCTCGCCGCCAGCAGCGCAATTACTCGCTCGGCAGTCAGGTTGTCGTCGATCTGTTCATCCATGGTCCGGAAGGTGTCAAGCACCAGCTTCGAATCCAACATCTGCATCGCGCCACGGATCGTCGCTTCCGCGCTTTCCGGCGACTGCCAGGTGCGAACGTAAAAAGTCATCCCGCCCGGATCCGCTTCCTGCAGGTAGGGTGTGAACACTGTGCGTTTGATATCCTTGCGAACCCCGCGGTGCTTTGCGCCTTTGACGACGCCGACGATTTCGATGTCAGGTTTCACGTTGCCGCCGCCGTTGGCCAGGTAATGTTCCAGCGCGTGCCGCGCGTCGCCAAAATAGTGGCGTGCAAAACTCTCATTCACCACGGCAACCTTCTGCGTTCCCGCCCGATCGGCTTCGCTCAACCCACGGCCCGCCAGCAGCGTCATCCCCATACTTGAGAAATAGCCCGGACTCACGTACGGGTGCTCGACATCCATGTCTTCGTCTTCTTTTGCCGTATAGCCCGCGATCGAAATGTTGCCCGAGAAACCGTTGTCCGCCAGCTCCGAGTCATTCGTGGCGGCGACGGCACGAACTCCCGGAAGAGCCGCCAGTGTGCTCAGCACACGCGTGTCAATGTCAAGATTCTGGGCGGGCTGATATCCCGCAAGCGAAGGATCAATGCTGAATGTCACCAGGTGATCGGTGGCAAATCCCACATCCAGCGACTTCAGGTTGCGCAGCGTGCGCGTGAAAAGGCCCGCCCCCACTAGCAGCAGGAGGCTTAGTCCAACCTGCACACCAACAGCAATCCGGCGGAAGCGCAGTGGCCCTCCGCCGGTGATCACCTGTTGCTTCAGCGCGGGCGCGAGATTAGGCCGCCAGAACTGCGCGCCTGGGGCCAGGCTGAAAAGCAGGCTCGCGGAGACTGCCAGAGCAAAGTTGAAAACCAGGATTCTCAAATCAACCTGCGGCGAGAGTGGTAATTCCATGCCCGAGCCGCCCCAAATAAGGTTGATCAACACCGATGAAATTCGCGGTGCCATGATCACGCCCAAGACACCGCCCGCCAGACCCAGCAAAAGTCCTTCTACCAGCAACTGCTGAATCACGCGTTTCCGTTTTGCGCCCAGCGCGTAGCGCACCGACATTTCACGCGATCGGCCCGCCGCACGCACCAGCAGCAAGCTGCCGACATTGGCGCAAGCCATCAGCGCCACCAAACCCACCATCGCCATCACGATGAGCAGCGGCGTCTGAACGCCGTCGCGCAGGGGAGAAAATCCTCTTGCGCCATCGTTCAGAAAAAGATGGGACTTGGCCACAAAGTTCTCACGGAAGCTTTCCGTCCGATGCTGTATCTGTTTCAGTTCGTCGGCCCGGACCGCGGACCACAACGGGTTGATCCCTGCCTCTGCCTGTGCCCGGCTAACTCCTGGTTTCAGTCGAGCAACCACGTTGATCCAACTGTAGCGGCGGTCTTCGAGGGAGTCACTGCCGGGCATGACCTGCGATTGCATCGTCATCGGCGTGAACAGGTCGGGAGTGTCACCCATCACCACACTGTGAAACCCGCGCTGAGCCACGCCAATCACTGTGAACGGATGACCGTTCACCAGCACGCTTTGATTCACAATCGCCGGATCCGATCCGAAGCGCCGCTGCCAATAGTCGAAGCTCAATACCGCTACTGGATTAGCATTGGCCACGGTATCATCGGACGCAACCAACAGACGGCCCAACGCCGGCTGCACTCCCAGCACATCGAAGTAGTTGCCGGAGACGAGTTCGGTGCCAACCAGTTCCGGCTGGTTGTGCCACTGCACGCCGGTTTGGGTATAGTCGGTGGCGATGATCCCGCTGAAGACGGTGTTCCGATCGCGGAGATCGCGATACATCGGATAAGAAAAATAGAATTTGTTGTCGGCACGTGAACTGATGTGCCCGGTGTTGCTGCCGGAATATCGCAGCAGCACCAGACGGTCGGGCTCCTTCACCGGCAGGCTTCGCAACAGCGCTTGATCAAGGAGTCCGAAGATGGCCGTGTTTGCCCCAATACCCAATGCCAGCGTCAGCACGGCCACGGCGGTGAATCCCGGACTTTTGCGCAGCTGCCGAATGGCGTAGCGCAGGTCTTGCCCCAGCCCACTCATGGTCATCTCCTTTTTATTCGTAGCGCAGCGCCACCATCGGATCGACCTTCGCCGCCTTGTTCGCCGGCATGTAACAGGCCAGCAGCGCAGCCGCGAACAGCGCGATCGCGACCACGGTAAACGCGGCCGCATCAATTGTGCCAACGCCAAACAAGAGCCCGCGCATGGCTCGCCCCACGAAGCACGCGCCCACCAGCCCCACGCCCAAACCGATGGCCGCCAGTACAATCCCTTCTTTCAGAATCAATCCCACTACGTGGTCGCGGCTTGCACCCAGGGCCATGCGCAATCCAATTTCGTGCGTGCGTTGCGCCACTGCGAAAGCCATGACGCCGTAGATCCCAACTGCTGCGAGCAGCAGCGCCACCGTCGCAAAGCAGCCATAGAGCGCGGTGTTGAAACGGTCGGTTACCAGAGCTTCATCCCTGATCTGATCCATGGTTTTGATGTCGGCCAGCGCCAGCTCTGGATCAAGCGAGTGCACCGCGCCTGCGATGCTCTTGCTCATTGCGACGGGATCTCCTGTGGTCCGTACCGCCATGCCAACCTGCGGCCACGGGCTTTGCCAGAAGGGCACATCAATTTCCGGAAAACCGTCGTTGCGGACGCCGGCCCGCACGTTCCGAAACACGCCTACAATCTGCCACTCGACGGGCGGGCCAAGTTTTGTCACTCCGGGAATCAGGTCTTCGACGATGAGTCGCTGCGACAAAGGATCAACGTCGGAAAAATATTTCTTCACCAGCGTTTCATTCACTAGCGCCACACGAACGTGCCCCGCCGCATCCTGATCCGTAAACCCGCGCCCTTTCACTATCTGAATCCCGAATGTCTGGAAATAGTCTGGAGTCACCATCTGAAAACCAGCGCCCGGGCGGGTCGACGGATCGCTGACCGGATGGCCCGCGATGGTGAAGGGCATTCCAAAGTTCGGGCCTTGCAGTGGCATGCCCGTAGCCACTTCAGCGTGCACCACTCCTGGTAGCGCTTCCACTTTCTCTACCAGTTGCTGGTAAAAGCTGACGATCTGGGCTGGCTGAGTCAGCTTTTTCTCTGGCACGGGGAGGCTGAAAGTAAGAATGTGATCGGTGCGAACACCGAGATCGACTCGGGCCAGGTTCCAGAAACTATGAATCGCGAGTCCGGCGCCGGCAAGCAAAGTCAGCGCTAGAGCGAACTCCGCGACCACCAGGGCCTGCCGCAGGCGCTTGCGCCCAGCGCCCGTTCCGGATCGTCCTCCTTCTTTCAGCGTCTCGTTCGGATCTACTCGCGACGCCTGCCACGCTGGAGCACAGCCGAACAACATGCCCGCGATGGTCGTAGCCGCCAGAGTAAACAATAGGACTGGCACATTCAGCGTCACATCGGCCTCGGAAGGCAGCGTAAATGGCGGCATCGTTGCCAAAATGATTCTGATCATTGCCGCCCCAAGCGCAATACCCAACCCGCCACCGAGAATCGCCAACACTAAACTCTCGGTCAGAAACTGGCTGAACACATGCCAGCGAGTTGCACCCAGTGAAGTGCGCACGGCAACTTCTTTGAGCCGCGTCGTTCCTTTGGCGAGCAGCAAGTTCGCGACATTCGCGCATGCGATCAAAAGCACGAATCCCACTCCTCCCATCAACAGCCACAGCACCTGCTGCGCGTCGCGCGGAAAAAAATCGTTGTGCAACAGTTCCACACTCGCGCCCCAACCCTTGTTCGACTGCGGGTTATCCTGGGCGATGCGTGAAGTAACCACCTCCATATCTGCCTGCGCCTGAGCGATAGAGACCCCAGGTCTCATCCGGCCCATGACCAGCAGCCAGTGAAAATCATGGTTGATCTGGTCCGGCTTGAAAGCGAGAGGCACTTCAAATTGAGGCTGCAGACGGTCAGCCTGGCCTGCAGCAAGCACTCCGACCACCGTATACGGCTCGCTGTTCATGCGAATCTGTTTGCCGATAATGTTGCGATCGCTGCCCAGATGCTCCCAGAGTTTGTGCATCAGGATCACAACATGTTCCTTGCCCACCACACCCTCCTCGGGCACAAAATCGCGCCCCAGGAAAAATTCATTCCCCGTCATGGTCAAGAACCCGGGAGTTTGCGCAGAGCCGTTGATCTGCTCCGGTTGA
The DNA here is from genome assembly GCA_049512555.1 of Candidatus Sulfotelmatobacter sp. Lineage (GTDB taxonomy): Bacteria > Acidobacteriota > Terriglobia > Terriglobales > Acidobacteriaceae > Sulfotelmatobacter. The sequence goes on from JBEKWZ010000147.1 coordinate 6,426, forward strand.
TCGGGAGTGGCAAAATTGAAGTTGGCTCCGGTCCACGCATTAATATCCGAGAAAGTCTTGTTCTGTTTCTTCCAGTCGAGATAGTCGCCCGCCGAAACGCCGTTGTTGTTGCCCTGAATCTTCGACCACACCATCACCAACTGGTCGGGATTGGGATAGGGCATGGGAGCCAGCAGCACGGCATAAATCACGCTGAAGATGGCGGTGTTCGCGCCGATACCTAGCGCCAACGTAATTGCGGCAATCAGCGTGAAGCCAGGGTTCTTCCGCAGCAAGCGGATACTGTAGCGAGCGTTTTGCCGGAGTGTTCTCATAGGATTCCTATTCGTATCTCAGTGCCACCATGGGATCGACCTTCGCCGCGCGGCGCGCCGGAATGTAGCTGGCCAGCAACCCAACGCTCGCGAGCAGCAGCGAAACGGTGCCGAGCACGATCGGATTTGAGGGCTTTACGTCGTAGAGCAAGGTGCCCAGCAGCCGCGTGAGGCCGAGCGCGCCTGCAATCCCTACGCATACCCCCACCGCAACCCAGATCATGCTTCCCCTGAGCATCAGCTTCAGCACGTCGGAAGTGCGCGCCCCCAGCGCGATGCGAATACCG
>JBEKWZ010000148.1:0-7011 GCA_049512555.1 Candidatus Sulfotelmatobacter sp.
CAAGAAACTGATCGGGGATCTATCGAACACAGAGAGTGTGGTGGTTGGGCTCGATCTGCGCTCTGGAAAAGCTTCGTCATGAGAGCCCAGAGCCTCAAGACTGCCATCCGTGCCAATGCAAGCATTAACCAGAAGTATGTGCTTCGCCTCTACATAACCGGGGCTACCTCCCGGTCCCGACGTGCCATCCTGAATATCAATGCCATTTGCCAGCAGGACTTGCAGGGAAGATTCGACCTGGAAGTCATCGATATTCACCAGAATCCGACCTTGGCCAAGGATGAACAGATCATAGCCGCGCCCACTCTCGTAAAACGGTTGCCTCTGCCCTTGCGCCGGATCATTGGCGACTTCTCGGACCGGGAGCGCGTGCTCTTAGGATTGGACTTGAAGCCCAAGAAGTAGGTTTGGCCTGCCCTTTGCGAAACCCAAATCCGAGCGCAGCCTGCGCGCCGAACTGAAGCGAGTGAAAGCTCGCCTGGACGAGTCGGAAGCGACTATCAAAGCCATCCAGAGCGGCGACGTGGATGCAGTCGTCGTGGACGGGCCTGACGGGAGCCGGATCTTCACCCTGCAAAGCCCCGAAGATCCCTACCGCATTCTGGCCGAGCGGATGAACGAGGGTGCAGCCATGCTGACTGCCGAAGGAACCCTCCTGTTTTGCAATCGGCGGCTGGCGGAAATGGTGGGGCTATCCGCCGAAAGGTTGCTGGGCTCCTCTTTTTCCACCCTGTTGCGCGAGCAAGATCGTCCGGCCGTTGCCGAATTGCTGACGAGCGCGATAAAGAATGACACTCGGGCAGACAGCCATCTGCTCCGCCACGACGGAAGTACTCTGCCGGTGCAGTTATCTCTCAGTTCAATCCCTTTGGAAGAATCCGGGCAAGGCATCTGCCTGGTCGCCACTGACCTGTACGAGCAGAAGCGGGCACAGGAGGCCCGCGAGCTCCTTGCGGCCATTGTCGACTCCTCGGACGACGCGATTATCCGCAAGGATCTGAACGGGACGATCAAAGCATGGAATCGAGGCGCCGAAGACGTGTTCGGCTATTCGGCGTCGGAAGCCGTGGGCAAACCCATACAGATGCTCATGCCACGGGATCGCGTGAATGAGGAGTCTGACATCCTGGCGCGCATCCGCCAGGGAGAGAGTGTAGAGCATTTCGAAACCGTACGCGTGCGGAAGGATGGCACGAAGATTGACGTTTCCGAGACGATTTCGCCGATTAAGGACAGCAAAGGGGTGATTGTCGGTGCCTCAAAAATTGCGCGCGACATCACTGAAGGCAAGCGTGCCCATCAGGTCCTGGAGGAAAGCCTGGCCGCCAGCGAAGCTGCCCTTAGAGAATTGGCGGACCAGAAGTTCGCACTCGATCAACACGCCATCGTCGCCACCACCGACGTTCAGGGCACTATCACCTATGTCAACGACAAGTTCTGCGCCATCAGCAAGTATTCCAGAGAGGAATTGATCGGGCAGAACCACCGCATCCTCAACTCCGGCCTTCACCCGAAAGAATTCTTCCAGCGGATGTATCACACCATCGCCAACGGTCAGGTGTGGCGAGATGAGGTCTGCAATCGCGCCAAGGATAGTTCGATTTACTGGGTGGACACCACCGTCGTGCCGTTCCTCGACGCCAACGGCAGGCCCAGACAGTACATGGCGATCCGCTCGGACATCACCGAGCGCAAGCGGACAGAGGAGGTACGCGAACGCCTGGCTGCCATCGTCGAGTGCTCCGATGACGCCATCATCAGTAAAGACCTGAACGGGACGATCACCGCCTGGAATCGAGGCGCTGAAAAGGTATTCGGATACTCCGCAACGGAGGTCCTAGGCAAGCCGCTGTTAATTCTCTTGCCCCCAGAGCGTCGGAATGAAGAAGCCGACATCCTGGAACGCATTCAGAGAGGCGAGAGCGTAGAACGTTTCGAGACCATACGCGTCCGCAAGGACGGCACGCATATTGACGTTTCCGTAACTATTTCCCCAATACGGGATAGCAACGGGGCGATGGTGGGCGCGTCGAAAATTACCCGCGACATTACCGAGCGCAAGCGGGCCGAGGAGGCACTGCGCGAGCAAGCCCAGGCCTTGGACTCGGGCCAGGTGTTTGTGCGCGACATGCAGAGCCGGGTCGTGTCCTGGCCCAGCGGCGCCGAGAAGCTCTATGGCTTCACCTCCAAAGAGGCGCTGGGCATCCTTTCCCATGACCTGTTCCACACCCAGTTCCCCGAGCCTCTGGAGGTCATAGAAAAGAAGCTCTTCGGAACCGGCTTCTGGGAAGGCGAACTGACCCACACCCGGCGCGACGGCAGCATCATCGTCGTCTCCAGCGCATGGGTGCTGCATCGCGATAAACAAGGGCAGCCCGCCCGCATCCTGGAAACCAATATTGACATCACCGCGCGCAAACAGGCCGAAGAGCGGCTTGCCGGACAAGCGGAGGAACTCTCCCGGAAATCCGAGGAATTGGCCCGCTCGCGGCAGGCCCTGGAAGACCAGCAGTTGATGCTGCGGTCCGTGCTGGACAGCATGGCCGAGGGTTTGGTCGCTGCCGACGAGCAGGGAAAATTCATCATCTGGAATCCAGCCGCGGTGAAGATCCTTGGCCTGGAATCGGCGAACTTGCCCAGCCAACAATGGACCGCGCACTACGGCCTGTACCTGGAGGACATGGTCACACCCTTTCCCGCCGATCAGCTGCCTCTGGCCCGTGCCGTGCGCGGGGAGTCAAGTTCTGCCCAGATGTTTGTGCGCAATCCTAAGATCGAGCAAGGGACTTGGATCGAGGTCGGCGGCGGCCCCTTGAAAGACAAGGACGGGGCGGTGCGTGGTGGCGTGGTGGCTTTCCGCGACATTACACAACGAAAAACTGACGAGCGGGAGATCCGCAAGCTCAATGAAGAACTCGAAGCACGGGTGGTAGAACGTACCGCGCAACTGGAAGCCGCCAACCACGAACTGGAAGCGTTCACCTACTCCGTTTCTCACGATTTGCGCGCGCCGCTGCGGCATATCGGGGGTTTCTCCAAGATCCTGATGGAAGATTTTGCCGCTCAAATGCCCCCCGAAGCACAGAATCATTTGCGGCGCGTTGAAGACGGCGCCCGCCGCATGGGGCTGCTGGTGGATGAACTGCTCAATCTGGCGCGGGTGGGCCGTCACACTCTCCAGGTCGAGGCTACGCCATTAAACGCGATTGTTGACGACGTCGTCTCGCTGCTGCAGCCGGAGATTCACGGCCGAGCCGTCAGTTGGAAGATTGCCGAATTGCCGTCGGCGCAGTGCGATCCCATCCTGATCAAGCAGGTCTTTCAAAACCTGCTGGCCAACGCTCTCAAGTTCACCCGGACCCGGGAGCGTGCCGTCATTGAGATCAGCCAGCGGCAGGAAAACGGAGAGACGGTCATCGCTGTTTCCGACAACGGTGTCGGATTCAGCATGAAATACAAAGACAAGCTGTTTGGAGTCTTCCAGCGGCTGCATCGCGCCGAGGATTTTGAAGGCACCGGCATCGGCCTGGCGACGGTGCAGCGCATCGTCCGCAAGCACGGGGGGCGGGTTTGGGCGGAAGCGGAACTGGATAAGGGCGCGACGTTTTATTTCACGCTCACAGCCGCTGAATCGACCGAAGTCAGGGCAAGCGAAATTGAAAACAAGTCTGTTGCCGCAGGAGCTCAATCATGAACGCAAACGAAGTCGACATTCTCCTGGTCGATGATAGTCAGGAGGACGTGGATCTCACTCTGCACGCCTTACGCGCGGAAAACCTGGCCAATCGTGTCTTCATCGCGCGCGATGGCGAGGAAGCCTTGGATTTCCTGTTCTGTTCCGGGCCCCATTCCGGCCGGTCCTTCGATTGTCCGCCGAAACTGGTTTTGCTGGATCTGAAAATGCCCAAAGTGGATGGCATGGAGGTCCTCAAGCGGATCAAGGGCGACCCGCGCACCAAGACGATCCCCGTCGTCCTGATGACTTCTTCGCGGGAAGAGCGGGACATGGTGAACGGCTACGAACTGGGAGTCAACAGCTATATCCAGAAACCGGTGGACTTTGACGAGTTCCGGAAAACAGTGAAGCACTTGGGGCTCTACTGGCTGGTCATCAACCGGCCCCCGGTCACCAATGGCAAGTCGAATTCAGCGGGGCAGGTGTAATTGTGATGAGCAGTGCCGGGACCAAGCTCGAGAAACAAGATTCCGCCGGGCCTGACGTGAGGCTGCACGCCCTGCTGGTGGAGGACAACGCGCTCGACGCTGCGCTGGTGGTGCGAGCGCTGAACCAGGACGGATTCGATGTTTCGGCCGAAGTGGTGCAGGATGAAGCGGCGTTCACACGGGCGCTGCGGGCTCATCCTCCGGACGTTGTGCTGGCCGACTACAACCTACCGGGTTGGAGAGGGATGGATGCGCTGAACGTGATCCGCCGCGAAGGTCTCGATATCCCGATGATTTTGGTCTCGGGCGCGCTGGGCGACGTGACCGCCGTCGAATGCATCCGGCAAGGCGCTACGGATTACGTCTTAAAAGACAGTCTGGCGCGATTGCCGGGTGCCGTCCGGCGGGCCTTGGAGGAGACGATCTTGCGCCAACAGCGCAAGGAGGCCGAGCAAGCTCTGCAGGAGCACAAATACGCTCTCGACCAGCACGCCATCGTCGCCACCACCGACGTTCACGGAACCATCACTTATGCGAACGACAGATTCTGCGCTATCAGCAAGTATTCGCGGGACGAACTGCTGGGCGCGAATCATCGCATCCTCAATTCTGGCTACCACTCCAAGGAGTTTTTCCAGCAGATGTACCACACCATAGGAAACGGACAGGTCTGGCGTGGCGAAATCCGGAACCGCGCCAAGGATGGTTCTGTCTACTGGGTCGCTGCCACCATCGTCCCTTTCCTCGATCATGAGGGTCAGCCCAGGCAGTACATGGCGATCCGCACCGATATCACCGAGCGCAAGCGCGTGGAACAGGAGCGGGAAGACCTTCTGGTCCGACTAAAGGCTTCCAGCGCAGAACTTGAGCAACGAGTCAATGAACGCACTTTTGAGCTGAGTGCTACTTTGAACGAGCGCGGGGTTCTGCTGCAGGAAGTCCACCATCGGGTCAAGAATAACTTGCAGGTTATTTCCAGCCTGATGAACCTGCAACTGCGGAGCATCAAGGACCCGCCTACGCGGGACGCGCTGCAGGAAGCGCAGTCGCGCGTGAAAGCCATCTCGCTGATTCATGAAATGTTGTACCAGTCCAGCGATTATGCCAACGTTCCCTTTTCCGAGTATGCCCGCAAACTCGCGGCCAACGTTTTTGACGTGGTGGGAGTGGCGCCGGGGTGCGTTTCGCTTGATCTTGCCATCGACGATGTTGCCCTGGCGGTGAATAAAGCTATCCCCTGCGGCTTGATCCTGAACGAACTCATCACCAACGCTCTCAAGCACGGGTTTCCCAATGGCCGCCGGGGAACGGTGCGGGTGGCGCTGAGCGAGGTGAGCGCTGGAAAGATGCAGTTGTCGGTGGCAGACGACGGCGTGGGTATACCCGCCGGACTGGACATTCGCCAGACCAAGTCGCTGGGCATGCACCTGGTCCACACTCTGGCGGAACAGCTTGGAGCCGAGTTGGAGATGACGCGGGACCAGGGAACGTGCATGAAGTTTACTTTTGCCGCACCAGTGAGAGGTCAATAACGAAAGTTCAATAATGAGGGTTCAATTCCTCGCCCATTGGAATCACATAAACTGCGGGTAGCGGCGATTTCGATAGTCCGCGACCCGCTGTAAACTCGACGATGGAGCCTGCCCCCAAAAGTAGATGGCTTCCGAATCAACGCAACGTGGGTCCGTCCCGATCTGTGACCACGATCACAATCCCGAGCGACCCTTGTCACTGCCTACATGCAGGCGCCGTCCTCTAATGGAACTGCGGAGAGAACGTGCCGGGCGGCACCATGTCTTCGCACTACTCCCCGACAAACGAGGCCGGCAATGGTGAACGACGACGTAGTGAAGTGTCCGCTGTGCGGCGGATTCACCCACATTGAAAAGCCCGAACTGCTGGACGCGTTGAAAAATCCGCGCTTGCGCGAGCAGGTCGAACGGTACATCGCGGAATTGCTTAAGTCACCCGTGGAAGAACTTTCGAGTGTCGGCACGGCGCAGGCAGGCCGCGACTTCCAAAAGGACGTGCACGGCTGGAATCCGTGTGTGCCCATGTGGCGGAGAAGCCCCAAGGAGTAGTTTGCCGGGCCTGGTTCGCCAAGCCTGGTGCACGGGCTGGAGACGCAGCAAGCTACGTCTCTACAGGATCAAGTACGGAGGAGATTATGTTGATCAGCAAGCAGCAGGCCCTCGATTACCACAACGGATCTCGCCCGGGCAAAATCGAAGTCACACCCACAAAACCCTGCCGCACGCAGCGCGATCTTAGCCTGGCCTACACGCCGGGCGTGGCCGAGCCCTGCCTGGAGATCCAGAAGAATCCGCAGGACGCCTACAAATACACGGGCCGTGGCAACCTGGTCGCAGTCGTGAGCAACGGAACCGCGGTGCTCGGCTTGGGCGACATCGGAGCCCTCGCCAGCAAGCCCGTGATGGAAGGCAAGGCCGTGCTGTTCAAGCGTTTTGCCGACGTCGATGTGTTCGACATTGAAGTCAACAGCAAGAGTCCGGAAGAGATTATCAAGTTCTGCCAGCTGCTCGAGCCTACCTTTGGCGGCATCAATCTCGAGGACATCAAGGCTCCCGACTGTTTTCAGATCGAGGAGGAGCTGCGCAAGACGATGAAGATTCCGGTTTTCCACGACGATCAGCACGGAACAGCGATCATCTCGGGCGCGGCGTTGCTGAATGCCCTGGAAGTTGTGGGCAAAGACATCGGCAAAGTGCGTGTGGTCTTCAACGGCGCCGGAGCGGCCGGCATCGCCTGCGCCGAGCACTACGTGCGACTGGGTGTGAAGCGAGAGAACATCATCCTCTGCGACACCAAGGGAGTCGTCTACAAAGG
>JBEKWZ010000149.1:0-7009 GCA_049512555.1 Candidatus Sulfotelmatobacter sp.
GAAACCCGCCGGCCAGCTGGTCATACACACCGCCATTCGCCATGTGCTCAAGGGTAGTAGTGATCAGGTTGCCTAAATCGTCGTTGCCAGTCTGCTGAGAAAAGGTTCGCGGAGGGTGCCCCATCCTATCGCGCTCGTTGCGATAGGGTGGGAGTTCGGTGCCGCCGGCAGCGGCAGTCCCCCGCGCATAGCGCTCAATTAATAAATCCAGCGCCGAGGGATGCGGAAATTTCGGCGCCTGTCCAAACCCTCCGTGCTGCGGATCAAACATGCGAAACGCCGAAGTCTGAATCGCCGCAATCAGGCCGCCCGAAATCCGCCCGTCTTTGCCGGCGAAAGACTCCGACTGCGCAATCGCGCTCTCCACCATCTTCGCCTGATCCATCACCTCGCCATGCTTTTCTGCGTAGGCGTTGGCAATACTCAGCAACACGCGGCGAAAGCTCGGACGCCCGTATCCGTCCTGGGGCGGAAAGTATGTGCCGCCATAAAACGGTTTCCCATCCGGCGTAAGAAACGCCGTCAGCGGCCATCCGCCCTGCCCGCTCACCGCCTGCACCGCCGCCTGGTACCGGCTGTCAATATCCGGACGCTCGTCCCGATCCACTTTTACCGCAATGAAATGCTGATTCACAATCGCGGCAATCTCAGCGTCGTCGTAGGACTCGCGATCCATCACATGGCACCAGTGGCACCACACCGCGCCAATATCGAGCAGCATCGGCTTATTGTCGCGCCGCGCCGCCGCAAACGCCTCTGGTCCCCATTCATGCCACTGAATCGGCTGATGCATGGCAGACCGCAGATAAGCGGAGGAAGCGCGAGATAGGGAGTTGAGAGCGGTGGTAGTCATGATCAGTCCAGTCTATCGCGGCCTGCTCGAGTGTTTTCATCGAAGGAGGATGGCACCCGGGAATGGCGTACATCCCCGCACATTTCCCGCCGCATCTACTATGTACACTAGTAGCTAGTCTCAGCATCCCCAGAGGAACGAGAATGAAAGCGAAAGCGGTGGGAGTAGTCTTTGCTTTGGGTCTAGTACTGATTGTTCTGCTGAACACTTTTCTGCTGAATCCGGAAGGGCTCCGTGCACAGGACGCGACCGCAACGCTCTCCGGCACCGTCACCGATCACACCGGCCGCGTCCTGCCGGATGTGAAAGTCTCGATCAAGAATCTGTCCACCGGACAGTCGACGGAGATAGCAACGAATTCAAACGGGCTCTACACGGCCTCGGACCTTCCGCCCGGGGACTATGAGGTCTCCGTGGAGACAACCGAGGGCGCGAAAGCGCAGCCAGTCACGCTGACCGCCGGGGCCAGGCAGAAAGTCGACCTGGCTTTGGACGTGGCGTCGCCACTGCCAGAAGCGCCAACCGCCAATCCGCCCCAGGCGCCCTCCCAGACCTTACCCAACGCCCCATCCAGCACCAAGACCGAGCCCTCCCTCGAAGATCTGGGCTTCTCCAAGTCCGATATACAGAGCAACGCCGCGCAGCAGGCCCTGCTCGACAAGCGCACCCATATGCTGAAGATTCACCAGCGCATGGGCTTGATTACGACGATCCCTTTAGTGGCGACCGTGATTCTCGGCTCTGGCGCCGGCGGCAAAAGCGAAGGCACTGCTACTCGCGATCTGCACGTGGCTCTGGGATCCCTGACCGGCGACCTCTATGGCATCACCGCCTGGTACGCGATCCGCGCGCCCAGAATCAAAGGTACCGAGAAGCGGGGGCCGATTCGTTTCCACGAGGCTATGGCCTGGATTCACGGCCCAGGAATGATCCTGACTCCAATTCTGGGTGCAATGGCGTTCGAACAGAAAAACAACGGACAAAAAGTTCACGGCATCGCTCAGGCACACGGCCCGGTCGCGATCGTGACCGCCGGAGCCTTCGGCGCCGCGCTCTTATCCGTGTCGATGAAATTCTAAGGCGAATTGCACCATCCGGAAAACGACACCGAAATGCCCCCCGAAACCCGGCACCGATCGGGAAGGGAACGATTTCAAAGGTTGCGGAAAGATCGAGATTCGTACATCGAGATTCGCATCCCGGGATTCGTATCAGGGTATGCCTTCAGGCATACGGTAGATGCCGCGTTATCAATCGCGCCTTTAGGCGCTGCGAGGGGCCAAGTCGGCGCTGGAGAATCCATGAAGAATATTTTCGTGCTATTTCTGTTGCTAATCTCGTCCAACCTCTTCGCCGCCGACCACCAGTGGATTCTCAAGCAGAGCACGCTCACCTATCACGTCTCGCACCCGCTGCATCAGAGCGAAGGCGTCAGCCACGCCGCGCGCGGCAAGGGCATTTGCCACGATGGACAATGCGACTTCCTGATCGCCGTTCCGGTCAAGACGTTCGATTCCGGCGACAGCAACCGCGACCTGCACATGATCCAGGTCACGCGCGGCGCGGAATATCCCATGGTCACGGTTCGTACCCGCCTGCCGGAGTCGGCCTCATCGTCGGCGACCCTCAAAGCCGATATCGAGATCCAGTTCGCCGGCCAGACGGCGCACTATCAGCAACTCGCTTTTGAATTGGTGACGCAAGGCAACGAAACTCGCATCACCGGAACCATTCCTGCCACTCTCACCGACTTCAAAATCGACCCGCCCTCGCTCCTGACCATGCCCGTGAAGAACGAAATTCCAGTGCGCGTAGAGATGACGTGGAGCCCGCAGTGATGGAAATCAGCTGAGAAGTTGCTTCGCGATTTTGCAGTACAAATCGATCGACTCCGCCAGTTGCTGCTTCGCGATGAACTCGCCCTCGGTGTGCGCGACGTGAATCGATCCCGGACCAATCATCAGCGGTTCGCCCCAGTTGGTCAGCTTCGGAATGTCGGTTGTGAAAGCCGCGATCATCGTCGGCAATCCGTCCATCGTTCGCAGACGAAGGAAGGGAAGCTCCAGCGGGAAGGTCACCTGCACCGAATCGCCGGCAGTCGCAACAATCTGCCGCCGCAAATCCTCCGACGGACCAACCAGCCGGTAAAGCAAATCCGCGTGCGCATAATCCGGGATCACGTTGGGCGCCCGTCCACCTTCAATCAGGCCGATGTTCAGCGTGCACGGCCCAACCTCCGGATCAGAAGGCAACGGCATTGCGCGCAACCGTGTGAGCGCCGGAATCAGCTTGTCAATCGCCGACTCGCCTAACTCCGGATAAGCCGAATGCGCCATGCGTCCTGTCGCAGTGACCTCTGCCCGCAGCGTGCCTTTCGATGCGAGCGCCAGACGATTTTCCGTGGGCTCGCCGTTAACCAGAAATCGGCGACGCGAGTCTCGCCCGTTCGCAGCAGACTCGCTAGCGTATTCGTTCGCCATCTGCGCGCCCAAACTGTCACGCTCTTCGCCCACCACGAACAGCAATCCAACATGAACGTCCTGCTGGCGCAGTCGCTCTGCCGCCGCGATTTGCGCCGCGATGATTCCCTTGGCGTCGCACGACCCGCGCCCGTAAATGCGCCCCGCGTCTTCCGACGAAGCAATGAACGGAGGCACCGTGTCCATGTGCGTGGAAAAAACCACGGATGGATCAGGATGCTCCGCCGAGGTTGCATATAGGTTGAAGCGATTCTCTTCGACCGGCATTTTCTTGGTCTGATAACCGAGCCGGCAAAGTTCTCCGTAAAGATAATTCCCCACGCCAGCTTCGTTGCCGGTGATGGATTCGATGTCCACCAGTTGCCGCGTAAGCGTTACAGCGTCCATGGTGGAGAGAATAGCAGAAAGCAAATCGAGGTCGGCCCTCAGAACTCCGACCTCGGAACTCAGACCCAAGACCCAAGACGGGCTCTTTGTATAATCTGGAAAAGTGAGTGCTTCGAACCTAACCATCCGCTCCTTGTTTCTTGAGGGTCCTGCCGGACGCCTGGAGGCGCTGCTCAACGCCGGAGCAACCGACGCCACGCACGCTGCAATGGTCTGTCATCCCCATCCGCTGTTCGGCGGAACGCTGCACAACAAAGTCGTGTTCCACACCATGAAGGCGCTGAACAGTTTTGGCTTTCCGGTGCTGCGCTTCAACTTTCGTGGAACCGGATTGAGTGTGGGCGAACACGACCAGGGCACCGGGGAAGTCGACGATGTTCGCGCCGCGCTCGACTGGCTCGACGCCGAGTATCACTTGCCGATGGTGTTCGCCGGATTTTCTTTCGGAGCGGCCGTCGGGCTGCGCGCCGCCTGCCCGGACGCTCGAGTTCGTGCCGTCGTCGGTGTTGGAACGCCCGTCGGCCCAGTCGTCGCTGACAGCGAAGTGCCGCGCACCTATACGTTCGAATTTCTGCAGGATTGCGCCAAGCCGAAGTTATTCGTCAGTGGAGCGCGCGATCAGTTCGGTCCGCGTGCCAAGCTGGAAGCATTGATTGCGTCGGTGCCAGAACCGAAGAAGCTGGTGCTGATCGAAGGCGCGGATCATTTTTTTGAAGGCCGCCTGCGGGAGTTACGGGACGCCATCGAAAGTTGGGTGAGGGAAGCTGTCAGCTCTACGCCGTCGGCTCTCTTATAATTCACTCCGCATGCGCGAACCTGTCAGCGAATCCAAGTCTCACGAAATGCGCGATGCGGCGCGCTCAATTTTCAGGCAAGCCTTGGCAAAAGCGTCGATAGCGGAGGGCATTGCGCGGCACGTGCATTGCGAGCGCGGGGTGCTACGCGTCTGCGAGGACCTTTACGATCTGCACGCGTATTCGCGGGTGTTGGTCGTGTCACTGGGCAAAGCCGGAAACACCATGGTCGAAGCGCTGGCTGCCCAGGTTGGAGCATCGCTGGAAGGAATCGTCGCCAGCTCGGTTGAGCCCGCCGTGCAACTTCACGGCTTCCGGTATTTTCGCGGCGGGCATCCCACGCCGAACGCCGAATCGATCCAGGCTGCGAGTGCGATGCTGCGAGCGCTCGCGTCCCAGCCGGCTTCGGCGCTGGTGATTTTCCTGCTCAGCGGTGGAGGATCTTCGATTGTCGAGAAGCCGATCGACGACGAGATCTTGCTAGACGATCTCATCGCGACCTATCGCGCCCTGGTGCATTCCGGTGCGCCGATCGCAGAGATCAACGCTGTGCGCAAGCATCTCTCCGCGGTCAAGGGCGGACGGCTCGCTCTGGCGGCGTCTCCCGCGCAGCAAGTCTCCCTGCTGGTGTCCGATGTTCCGGACAGCACGCCCGACGCGCTGGCTTCGGGGCCGACCATGCCCGATTCGACGACTGTCGAGGATTGTTACCGCATCGCCGAGAAGTACGAATTGCTGCAGCAATTTCCGCAATCGACACGGGAACTATTTGAGCGCCACTCGCTGGAGGAGACACCGAAGTCGGATGATCCGGCGTTTCATCGCGCGCGCTGGTGGCCCGTTCTTTCGAATCAGACGGCGATTGAAGAGGCCAGCGTGGCGGCGGAGCACGCAGGCTTCATCGTGCATGTGGATAATTCCTGCGACGATTGGGATTACGAAAGGGCCGCGGACTACTTGCTGCAGCGACTGCGCGAGCTGCGGAAGCAGTTTTCGCCGGTGTGTCTGATTTCTGGCGGAGAAGTTACGGTGAAAGTCACGAACGGCGGAGTGGGAGGACGCAATCAGCAGTTTGCGCTGGCCTGCGCGGAGAAGATTGCGGGAGAAAACATCACCGTGCTCAGCGCCGGCACTGACGGCGTGGATGGAAACAGTCCCGCGGCCGGAGCGGTTGCGGACGGCACGACGCTCGCGCGAGCGCAGACCCGCGGACTGGATGCGCGCGCCGCGCTCGACAAGTTTGATGCGTATCCGTTTTTCAGCGCGTTGGGCGATGCGATCGAGATTGGGCCGACGGGGAACAATCTGCGGGATTTGAGATTCTTGTTGGCGTATTGATTCGTTGCGCGGCGAAGGACCGATGTGCTGGCCGAATGCATGGGTCCTTCGCTTCGCTCAGGATGACAAGCGTCAAAGATGGCAGGGACGTTCTCGACGGAGAGTCAGGCGGTCTTCTGCATCTTCGCCATGGCTTCGTCCATGTTGTGCTTCATCTCATCCATCGACAGATCTTTGGTATGGGTCGCGATGGACCATTTGTGGCCGAAGGGATCTTTGAGCTTGCCGTAGCGGTCACCCCAGAACTGGTCCGTGACTGGCATCTCGACCTGCGCGCCGGCTTTCACAGCGCGATCGAAGGCGGCGTCGACGCCGTCGATATAAATGTGCAGCCCCATGCCTACGCCGCCAGTGGACAGCGGCGAGAGCGCACCGAATTCAGGATATTCGTCGCTAAGCATGATGATGGAATCGCCAATCTTTAACTCGGCATGCATGACTTTGCCGTCGGGGCCTTTCGCGACTCCTCGTTCCACCGCTCCGAACGCCTGTTTGTAGAATTCAATGGCGCGGGCCGCGTCGCGGACGGTGAGAAATGGGGTGAGAGTGTGGTATCCATCGGGAACGGGTTTTACGGGCATGGGAAACCTCCTGGAAGGAAACTCGCGGGAGCTAGTTTACCTCAGAACCGCGAGTGATAGTGTCACGAGAGGCGACTGTCGGGCAATTGCTGTTCGGCGCCGGTCATCCCAATTCCAACCTTGAAATCAGCAAAATGGTTTGCAGAACAACTTTATTGGTTCGATGGTGTTTCGTATTGCGCAGGCCGACCGATGAACTCCGGAGAAACGAAATGAAGCTGAGACTTCAGGGGCTTGGTGTCGTGCTGTTGACTGCAGGGCTGGCGGTTGGACAGCAAACGACGGTGACGCGGCTGGATGGCAGCACAATCTCCGCCGGGGAAATCGATGGAACGATGACGCGGCTGATGAAGGCGGCAGAAGTCACGGGCGCGGGAATCGCGATCTTCAACCACGGCAACATCGCCTACTTGAAGGCCTATGGATTCCGCGACAAAGACAAGAATCTGCCTATGACTGTCGATTCGGTGATGTCCGCGGCCTCACTTTCCAAAGTGGCGTTTGGCCACCTGGTGCTACAACTGGTCGATGAAGGTGTAGTTGATCTGGACAAGCCGGTCTACCAATATTTGCCCA
>JBEKWZ010000150.1:0-6995 GCA_049512555.1 Candidatus Sulfotelmatobacter sp.
GTGTGTGTCTTTCGGGTTGAACACGGTCCAGATTTCTTCCAGCGAGCGCGCCGAACCATCGTGCAGGTAGGGCGCGGAATAGGCGACGTTGGAAAGCTGAGGCACGTCGATCACGGGTGAGCGGTCTGTAGGCTTGCCCGTACCAACGTCGATTTGTTTTTGATTGGTGTATTTGGGACCGCTGTGGCAGTACGCGCATTGATTCGTTTCCGGAATCGGTTTGCCGTTCTTGTACTTAGTGCGTTCAAAAATCGCTTTGCCGCGTTCTTGTGCGGGCGTGAGTTCTCCATTGGAGAGACGAGAGCGATTGGGACGGTAAGGAAGCGCGTAGACAAACGTCACCAGGTCGGTTAGTTGCTGCTGATTAAAACTCTGGGAGCGGTAAAAGAATTTTTCCGTGCGCGGGCCGCATTCTGTCGGCATGTCGGGATTGCCGCCATTCCATTTGAAAGGCTCGGTGCCGGCAAGGCTCTCCAGCGAACGGTTGTCGACAATGTCTTTGCCGAAGCCATCGGGCTCGAGGTCCCACTGCAAGCCGTCGATGGTGGAATCGATATGACAGTTGGCGCAACCGAACTGGCCTTGAAAGGCGAAGTCGGCGGTGTAGAAGAGGCGCTCGCCGCGGCGGAGAGCATCAACCATCTTCGGGCCGCCGAGGTTGATCGTCGAGATTACTTTGTCCGAGTTGGTATCGATGACGGCGATGTTGTCGTCGAGGCGGTTGGCGACATAGAGTCGCTTTCCGTCTGGCGAAAGCAGAACGCCTCGAGGATTGTGGCCAACGGGAATTCTTGCCAGCACATAATCGGCGGAAGCGGAAAGATCGTTGACGAACGGCTGCCGCCGGGTGCGCACCGTTTTCAGCAGACGGGGAACGTCGATGACAGTCACGCTCTCAGACCCGGCCGTGGTCAGAAAAATCTTCGACTTGTCTGGCGCGATCGCGACGCCCCAGGGCAGGGCGTAGTAGCGATCGAGTTCGTCAATCGGAATTTGGATAGTTCCACCGATGTCCTGCCCGAACAGAGTGAGCGAATCGCCGAAGGCCCAGCCGTGTTCCACGTGGGCCAAAGGGATCAGATTCTTCGGCCGGAGTTGCGCGGCCACGCCCAGATGGCCGTCAGTCGACAGGGCCACATGGAACATGCCAGCCACGTTGTGCAGAGGCTTGCGCTCGATCACGATTTGCCGCACGGTATCGATGACGGTGATTTCTGAATTCGGTTGAGTGCGAGAAGCGCCGGCGTTCGGATAAATGTGGGTGCAAAAGATCCATTTGCCATCGGGAGACAATGCCAGGTAGCTGGCGCCGCGGCCTGCCAGAAGCCGCTTGATTTCCCGGCCGCTCTTCAGGTCAATCACAGATATGTCGCCGCTCAGTCGATTCGCCACGTAGAGCGTCGTGTTGTCGCTGTCGGCAACGACTCCGCTCGGTTCCGGACCGGTGGGTAACGTCTTCACGACCTGCAACGCTGATGTGTCGATGACCGACACGGTGTCAGACCAGGCATTCGTTATGTAGAGTTGCCGGCCATCGGGCGATAAGGCGCTGCCGCGCGGCATGCGACCAACAGCAACGCTACGGATGACTTCGCGGGATGCCACATCGACGACGCGCACTTCGTCGCTGTCCTGGCAGACGACGTAGAGCAGGCGGCCGTCCGGCGAGGAAACCATTTCGATCGGAGAGAGATATCTTTCTCTAGGAATTGTGGCAGACTGTCTGGCCGCGGGCTTGGCCGCAATCGCCAGCAGAGCTATCGCAAAAATAGCGACAACATTGACGATCCGCCGAAAGCTCGCGGACGATATGGTGCGCATTGGCATCTACGGCTCCTCCACCGTGAGCACGCGATCCACGAAAAGGTTTTCCAGAACTTGTTCCTGGCCGCTGGGCCAGTGGATGGTGAGTTTGTCGGCCTTGGTAGCGGCACCCAGGCCGAAGTGGATACGGCCGTCATCCTGCGAAAGGTAGCCTGATCCCGCGGTGCGCTCGGCAATCTGTTTGCGTCCGGCGGCGAGCAGTTCGAGGCGCGCTCCAATGCCGTCGCGATTACTTTTCTTCTCTTTGGAATTGCCCTTCAACTTCACGGTCAGCCAGTGATTACTGTTCTGGGTTACGTTGTGCAGCAGAGTTGCGGGCGCGCCCAGGTTTATGACGAAGGCATCTATCTTGCCGTCATTGTCGTAGTCGCCAAAGCAAGCTCCGCGCGAAACTGCCTTCACTTCAAGCACGGGTCCGGCGTCGCGGGAGACGTCGGCGAACTTGTCATTTCCGAGGCCGCGGAACAGCGACTGCTCTTGGGGGACGAGGTTAATCAGTCCACCGTGGAAAACGAGAATGTCGAGCCAGCCGTCGTTGTCGAAATCGTAGATGCCGCTGCCCCAACTCACATACTGTGCCGTGGCCTGCGAGATGCCGGAACTGGGGCCAATGTCTTCGAACCCATTCGGCCCGGCGTTGCGCATGAGCCGGTTATATTTCGAGTCGGTCACCCAGAGATCGAGGCGGCCGTCGCCATCGATGTCGGCAAAGGTCGGGCCCATGGCCGAAGTGCTCTCGCCGTTTTGACCGTAGGCCACGCCCAACTCACCGGCAACTTCCTCGAACGTGCCGTCATGCTTGTTGTGGAAGAGAAAATTTTCGGTCTTGTCGTTGGCGACGTAGATGTCGGGATAGCCGTCGCCATCGTAATCCGCCGCAGTCACGCCCATCGTCCGGCCTTTGTAGGCGCCGATGCCGGATTTGTCGGTCACGTCAGTGAAGGTTCCGTCGCAATTGTTGTGATAGAGGCGGTTGGTGTCGGCGGCATAGTCGAGCGGGCCAGGATAGTTGTCGGCGGGGTAAAAGTTGCGGTACTTGGGATCGAACTTCACATAGCGGCCTACGAACAAGTCCACGCAGCCGTCGCGGTCGTAATCAAGCCAGGCAGAGCTGATCGACCATCCGTCAACTTTGATGCCGGCTTTGGCGGTGACGTCGGTGAAGGTGCCATCGCCATTGTTGTGGTAGAGAATCGCTTTGCCATAGCCGGTGACGAAGAGGTCGACGAAGCCGTCGTTGTCGAAGTCAGCGGCAATCGCGGCCATGCCGTAGAGATTCGCGGCCACTCCGGCCTGGTCAGTGACATCGGTAAAAGTGCCGTCACCGTTGTTGCGGTAGAGATGATTGTGGGGCGGAGTCGCGGGCGGCTGTTTGAGCGGGTAAGGATGCATGCCTTCTTCGAGCGGCTTGCCGCTGGTCACATAAAGGTCGAGCAATCCGTCGTTGTTGTAGTCGAACCAGACGCACCCGGAGCCAGTGCCTTCGAGCAGAGAGCCGAGCTGCCTGGCGCCGAAGCTGTGGGTGAACTGAATGCCGGACTTCGCGGTGGCGTCTTCGAAGCGGATTGCGCCGGGCGCGGGCGTTGGCGGCGCCTGCCCCAGCAAGGAAACGGAAGACGAGAGCAGAAAGAATCCGAGAATTGGCTTGGTCATGCTAGTGCCCTCCCGAGGCGCTGTGCGCGGTTGCGCCGGTCATGTCGGCGGGCGTGGTGGACTTCAACAGGATCATGGGAACAGCATTCTCCGGCGCGGTTTCCGGGCCGGCGTGGCATCCCACACAGGCACGCTGCTCGCCGCGGCGCATCCAGAAAAATCCCGCTTCGCGCTTCAAGGTTTTTCCGGCGCTGTCCAGCAGTTCGATCTGCAACGGTTGCTCGGTGGAAACTTGAACGAAGAAAGAACCGTCGCGCTCGACGGGAGCCGTACCAAGCAGAGCCGGGTTGCCCGCGCGATCGCGCGTGTAGAGTCGCACCGAATGGATAGATCCGCCGGCAAACGGGTATTTCGACGTGTAGGCGTTCAGACAAAGCAGGTTTGCATTCGGCCAGTCGTGCAATCCAGAGGGATGACGGTTCGGCACAGCACGCGCCGCAAGCAGTGCCGGCTGAACCGTGTCGGAGTCTTGCTCTGAGACTGCCCGGCGCAAAGCGGCGGAGCCCGGGGTCCACAGCATCAGTTGAAAAGGAGCCTTCGCGTCCGCTCGCCAGGACAAGAGCCAATCGCCCGCAGTCGTCTCGACGAGTTCTCCGGCGTATTCTCCGGCGGGTGCCGAAATTTTTACTTCCTGAGCGCGCGCCGAGGTGAATCTGCCCAGAGCATGGCCAGACACGAACACCACATCTCCGGAACTGACTTGCCTGCCGGAGTGGCGCGCCGCGCCGTGGTCGCAACGGTACGACTCGACCCCGCTGCCATCGGAATACACGGTATAGATTTCAGGAACGGATTCTGCACCCAGAGGATATGCTGACTCGAACAAGATGCGGCCGTCGCGGAGAACATCGGCGGGCAGGAAATTCGCGGGACCATAGGTGAGGGGCACGGGCTTTCCGCCGGACAAGTCCATGACCTCGATCACGAATCGCCCGGCAGTTTTTCGGGCATACACGATTCGATCTTCGGGCAGATAAAAAGGACGAATGCAGTCCTCGGAACCGGACGTGATGCGCCGCGGCTCGCCTCCCGCTAACGCGATCTCGAAGATCTGCCACCGGTCGTCAACCTTCAACTTCCCGGCAAAGAGCACGCGCTGACCATCGAACGAGACTGCAGAATCGGCAGAAGCTGCGAAGCCTGGAACCAAGGGACGCTTGCCCTGTGCATTGCGAATGAAAATCGTCGCACCGGAACCGAAGCGGTCTGCGCCGTGTATCCAGGCCAGCGGTTCATAGTGTTCGGCGACCGTATAAAGAAATGATGGCGTATCCTCGCTCGGTGCAGCTTGCACGGCAGTCCGGTTAAACACGAGGGCGACCAGCAGGAACAGGCAGGCTGTAGCGATGAGCAACAGAATGGGTCGCACTCGGATGGACCGTGCGGCCACTAGTCCGCACCCCCGGCCGCAAGAAGCTGCGGACGCATTTGCCTGCTCTCCTGCTGAAGCTCGAGATAAGGTTGCAGGTCCGTCATCATATGGCGGAACTCGGCGAAGGTGAGCGATTGGTTGCCGTCGCTCAGGGCCTGTTCCGGACAAGGATGGACTTCGACGATTAATCCATCGGCGCCCACGACGGCGGCCGCCCGCGACAACACCGGAACCAGAGAGCGAACTCCCGCTGCATGACTCGGATCCACGATCACGGGAAGATGCGACACCGCTTTCAGCACGGGCACGGCCGCAATGTCGAGCGTGTTGCGCGTCGCCGTTTCAAAGGTGCGGATGCCGCGCTCGCATAGGATGACCTGCGAATTGCCTGCCACGGCAATCACCTGCGCGGACCGCAGAAGATCTTCGAGAGTGGCCGTCATGCCGCGCTTGAGCAGAACGGGCCGACCGCACTGGCCCAGGGCTTCCAGCAGAGCGTAGTTTTCCATGCTGCGCGTGCCCACCTGCATGATGTCGGCGTATTCGGCGATCAGGTCAACGTCTTCTTCGCTCATGACTTCCGTGACGATCGCGAGTCCGGTGGCTTCGCGCGCCTTGCGCAGAATCTTGAGGCCTTCGACGCCCAAGCCTTGAAACGCGTAGGGCGAAGAGCGCGGCTTGTAGGCTCCACCGCGCAGGATGCGCGCACCCGCTTCGGCCACGGCCTCCGCGGTCTGCAGCAACTGGCTCTCTGACTCCACCGCGCACGGGCCGGCCATGACTACGAAATCGTTGCCGCCGATTTCGATATCGCGCACCTGCACGATGGTGCGGGCATGTTCGTTTTTCTTATCGGCTGTCTTTTCTCCCACCCTGGCAACCAGATCAAAGCAGGAGAATTGCCCGTTCCATTTAGGGTTCATGAATGCGCCGCAATTGTAGTAAGCGCGCTATTCGCGATCATTACTACGAATCTATTAGCGCCCTCAAAATACCGGTCGAAAACGGTCCCTTCGGTGCGAACTGCAGATCGTAAGTCGTTTGTATCGAGAACGAAGCAAGATGCTCGTGATTTCGATCACGCATGTGTGCGACGGAAAGCACAACGCCGCGTGACGCCGGCATTGCGTGCGTAACTGCCCGGACTTACCTGCGATCCGGATTGGACTTTTCTGATGGTTGCTATAAGAAATTTGTATTGGACTGAGTCAATATGCGCATTTATCGTCGGCGGATTGATTCTGGCTAGAACGCTGTGTGAGGTCTCCGGTGCAGCGGCGGGGGAGTTCGCGCCGCGAGTCAAAACCGGTGTCACTCGAAAATTATGCGCGTCTCAAACAGGAGCATTTAAAGATGACAAAGCGAGCAGGGAGGCGCTCTCTGCGCCGGTCGTTTGTGGCCGGCAGCGCCGTGGTGGTTCTGATGGCGGGAATGTTGGCCGGATTGTGCGCTTCCAGTTTCGCCGACGATGGTCCTAAGCCGGACCCCGCCGGCACAGCCACAGGCGACAAGACCACGGCGGTCGATGCCGCTGGCAATCCCTTTGTGGTTACCGAGCCTACCGATAAAACGGCTCCCGACTACGCGCAAAACAAGAAGGCCTTCGACGAATACCAGGCACAGGCCGCCAAGGAACCGCTGGCCGTGAAACTGGCCGACGGAGTGGGACATGTCCGCGTCGCCACCAACTTCGCCTGGACTCTGAATACCGGCTACCTTGTCTTGTTCATGCAGGCTGGGTTCGCCTTGCTCACGTGCGGGCTGGTTCAGAAAAAAAATGCCGCGCATCTGATGATGCTCAACTTCGCGGCCTACGTTTTTGCCTTCCTCGCCTACTACGCGGTGGGATACGCGTTCCAGTTTGGAGCGGTCGCCATCAACGCCGCGCCGACTAATATAGGCGGCGTGCCGACGCTGAATCATTTTCTGATTGGCAGCGGGCAATGGGGGTTCGTGGGGGGAAAGGGATTTTTTCTCACCGGACCTGCCTATGACGCAGGCAGTAACGTCCTGACTCTGTTCGAAGTCGTGTTCATGGAGACCGCCGGATACATCATCGTCGGCGCCATCTGCGAACGCATCACCTTCTGGGCCTTTCTGGTGTGTGAACTCTTTATTGGCGCGGTCCTCTACCCGATTTCCGGTT